>DAOUAG010000058.1:0-13471 GCA_034433815.1 Dehalococcoidia bacterium
GAGGACCTGGCCCTCAAAAAGAAGGTCTTCGGCGAGCTGGACGCCATTGTCAGGCCGGACGCCATCTTCGCCTCCAACACCTCCGGTTTGGCCATCAGCGATCTGAACAAGGCGGTCGCGGAGTCGCGCCGGCCGAGGTTCATCGGTATGCACTGGTTCAGTCCGGCCCCGGTCATGAAGCTGGTGGAACTGGTCTACGCCCCAGAGACGGCGGAGGAGACGATCCAGGCGCTGGAGGCGCTGTGCCAGAGGGCGGGGAAGGTTTCGATCCGGGTGAAGGACATGCCGGGCCGCTACGGGTTCGTGGCCAACCGCATCTACTTCGCCGCTGTCAGGGAGGCCCAGAAGGTGCTGGAGGAGGGCGTCGCCAGCGCTGAGGACATCAACAAGGCCATGGTATACGGCTTCAACTGGCCGGTTGGACCCCTGGCCATGATCGAGGGCGCCACCAAAGGATGGCAGTAGCCCCCCGGAAACCGGCATGACCGCCAAACCGGGGCGATTAGGACCTCGTCCCGTCCTCGCCGTCCCGCTGGAGCACTACGCGCTGCCCCCTCACCCCAGCGGGGCATCGGCCTCGGTCCGAGACGCCTACCGCCAGACGGCCTTCCTGCTGGCCGGTGATCTGGCTCTCTTCAAAAGGGCCATGAACCTCCACCTGAACCTGGCCCTCGCCTGCTCCAAGGTGCGCAGCCAGGAGTCCGCAGCGCTCTTCGCCTTCTGGTCGAGGGTGTACGCCAATCTGGCAGACGCTTGTGCGCTCCTCCACGCCGGCTCCTACCTCTCGTGTCCTCCCCTGCTGCGATCCGCGTGTGACTGCGTGGCCGCGCAGCGGTCCCTCATTGCGGAGGGCTTCGACGAATACCGGGAGTGGCTGCCCGTGTCGGTCGCCCAGGATCGGGAAAGACACGCCCTTAGGATCGACATAGGCCGCTTTCGGGCCGCCTCCGTCCTGGCCCAAGACCAACGCCTCGGCCTGGCCTACAGGGTGCTCACCGACCTCTCCATGCCTCACTTCGGCGGCACCCTGGTCCAGACCGCCCCGGGCGTTAGCCCTCAGAAGGCGGCCATCTCCTTCGCGGATCCCGGTTTTCACCTGGGGTGGGCGGAGCTGGTAATGGGATGGCTTCTGCTGCTGGCCGGCGCCCAGGCGCAGACCATCGCAGAATGGGGTCACGAGCAGATTGGCCCGGACGCCATGGAGACGCAGGCTGCCCTGATGCGGGACATCGATTCTGCCCTGGCCAACCCGAGCCGCTGTTATGTCGAGGAGTCCGACGGCGCCTTCCTGATCCATAACTTCCGGCGCACGGCGGCATCCGCCCCTCAGCGCGTCCTCCTGGGCTAAGCAAGCGTCCAGGCCCGCTGATGGGTCACATGGGGTAAGATATGGCCGTGACAAGCGTCGAAGTGGTGGTGCCGGTTTACAACGAAGAGCGGGCCCTGCCTGTTAGCATCCCCAAGCTGCGGGAGTTCCTGGCGGGCCCGGAGTTCCCCTATCAGTGGCGCATCCTCATCGCAGACAACGCCTCTATCGATAACACGCCCGCTGTGGGCCGAGCCGTCGCCAGCCAATATCCCGGCGAGGTGGAGTACGTGCGTATCGAGCGCAAAGGGCGCGGCTTCGCCCTCAAGCAAGTATGGCTCGCCAGCCCCATGGACATCGTCAGCTACATGGACGTGGATCTATCCACGGGGCTGGAGGCCTTCCCGGCCCTAATCCGGGCCGTGGCTGAGGAGGGCTACGACGTCGCCATCGGATCTCGCCTGGCCCCTGGCTCCCAGGTGGAACGCTCCCTCAAGCGCCGCATTCTGACCCGGGGCTACAACTCCATAATCAAGGCCATGTTCTTCACCCGCTTCAGCGACGCCCAATGCGGGTTCAAGGCCGTACGCAGAGAGGCGGCCCAGCGCATCGTGCCCCTTATCGAGGACAACAACTGGTTCTTCGATACCGAGCTCCTGATCCTGGCCGAGAAGATGGGATATCGGGTTAAGGACGTGCCCGTGCGCTGGGTGGAAGACAAAGACACCCGCGTCAAGATCGCCGCCACGATAGGCGAGGACCTGCGAGGCCTCTTGCGCCTGCGCCTCGGCCGCCCTTGGCGGCGCGCTTCCGGCTGACAATCGAGGCCGCCGCCGGTGCAGGGCCCGAGGAAGATCGGAGTGATCGGCGCCGGCGCCACCGGCCTGGTAGCGGCCTACCGTCTGCTACAGCGCGGCCACCAGGTGCAGGTCTTCGAGGCGTCAAGCCATTATGGCGGCCTCCTCCGTGCCTTCTTCATAGGCGGCGAACCCCTCGAGTGTTTCTACCACCACCTCTTCGCGGGCGATACCGCGGCCATCGAGCTCATCGGCGAGCTTGGCCTAACGCAGACCCTAGAATGGCACGAGACCACGGCCGGTGTATTCCTCGCAGGGCGCGTGTATCCCTTCACCAGCGCCCTGGATTTGGCCCGCTTCTCCCCTCTGCCCTTTCCTGACCGCATACGGCTAGGGCTCATGGCCCTTCGCCTGCGCCGGGAGCAAGACGGCTCGCAGTTCGAAGGCTTCACCGCCATGGACTGGCTTCGCCGTTATGGCGGCCAGCGCGCCCTGGAGGCGGTATGGGCGCCCCTACTGCGGGGAAAGTTTGGCGACCAGGCGGGCAACGTGGTCATGACCTGGCTCTGGCATAGGGTGCGAACGCGCTTCTCTTCCCGAAGGGGACACTTCTCGCCTCGGGAGCTACTCGGCTATCAGCGCGGTTCCTTTGCCCGCTGGATAGAGGCGATCGCCGCGAAAATACGCGAGCTGGGGGGCCAGATATATCTGAACCGGCCCGTTGAGCGGATCGCGGCCGACGGAGCGCAGATCACCGTCGAGCTTTCGCAGCCCGGCGAGAGGCTCGGCTTCGACGCCGTCATCGCCACCGTCGCCAACCAGGTTTTTCAACGGATCGCCCCGCCTTTGGCGGATCCTTACGCCGAGCAGTTGGCAGCTACCAGTTATCAGGACGCCGCCTGCCTCGTGCTGGCCCTCCGCCATCCCCTCACCCCCCACTACTGGCTCAATATAGCTGACTCTAGCGTCCCCTTCGTGGCCGTGGTGGAACACACCAACCTGATGGATACCGGCCGCTACGGCGGGCTTCACGTCGTCTATCTCTCCAACTACGTGAGCCCTGGCTCGCCCCTTTCCGATGTCAGTGCAGACGAGTTCTTGCAGCTGTGCGTACCACACCTGAGGCGGATCAACCCTGGCTTCGAGCCGTCGTGGGTGGAAGAGAAATGGTTGTTCCACGGACGCAACGCCCAGCCGGTGTTTACTGTAGGCGCTGGCTCGCGCATACCAGATTTGCGCACCCCCGTGCCCGGGCTCTACCTGGCGAACATGGCCCAGATCTACCCGCAGGATAGGGGCCAGAACCAGGCCATACTCCTGGGCCAAAAAGTCGCCGCCTTGGTAGCCGGGGATCTGGAGCAGCCGCCTCGCTACCAGGTATAGCCGGTTAACCCTGCGGCAGTACCGTCCCCTTTTCCCGCACCCGATAGATAATGACCGTCGAGTTCTGGAAGGCGACATCCATGAACTCCGCAAACTTCGCGAGCCCCGCTGTCCCGTAAGTGTCGCGCTCCAATCTGCCCACATAGACGTATTCGATGCCGTACCTCTCGATGATGGCCAGCGCCTCGTTCCTATCGCCCGTGGTGTAGAGCCGGGAGACCGCCAGGGGACGCACCGAAAGGGCCGGCTCCCCGTCGTCCCCCGGCCCGGGACGTCCCCGCCACTGCGCCTCGTGGTTCACCCAGCCGATGACCGTGGGCAGCCCTGTGCGAGAAGAGATGCGCCCAGAGGCGCTGAAATCGCCGCCGGTGGCCTCGGCGATGACCGGCGTGCCGCGAACGTTATCGTTCAGCCAGCGTATGGCCTCGTACTCGTCCGGCTCCTGGCGGCGCACGAAGTCCAGACCATCCACCGTTTGCGCGTACGTAAAGCCGCCCGTTCGGTCGAAGATCACGAGGACGGGATAAACCAGCGCGCCGGCCAATACCGCCGCCGTAGCCGCCAGCCAGACGAGCCGCACTGCCGCAGCGGCTGGCCTCGCGCCCGCCATGGCTGCGCCAGCCGCTAGCGCGAGGAGGGAACCACCCGCCAGGAAGAACCCGGGCACTGCGGTCCACCACCGGGAGTACAGGTTCTGCCAGGGGTCGAGAGCCACGAGCAGGGTGTAGGCCAGACCGAGGAGCATGCCCCATCCGGCCAGGTAAACCCACGGTATCGCCCGCGGCAAGCGCCAGCTCCCCGTCACCTCGTGTAGGCCATAGGCGCCAACGATGGCCAGGAGCATCCACCCTTCATGCCAGAAGCGAAAGACCGTGTTGGCGCGAAAGCCCAGGGCGTCCTTCACGTAGTACAGTTCGGCGCCCAAGAGCATCACCAGAGCGAATACCGCCAGAAGACTGGCAAACAGGCCGCTGTGGCCGTGGTCCGTGCGATCCACCCGGCGAAGGAAGGACAGAGCAGCGATGGTGATGCCGGCCGCCAGGGCGGCCAACGTGACGAGGCTCGCGCCCCTCGTGCGCAGCTCCTCGCCCAGCCCATCGAAGCCCTCGGACCCGACGACCGCGAAGGCCCAGAAGAGCAGAGGCGCCGCCCAGGGGAGGCAACTCAAGGCGGCCCGCTGCGGCGCGAAGCCCTTCCAACGTTGAGCCAACAGGAAGGCGATGCAACCGGAGAGGACAACCCATAGAAGCGGGGCCCAAAATAGGAGGAAGTGCAGGGGGCCCGTCGCCTCCGAGGCCTGCGGCACGGCCCCGGATGTGAAAGCGGTCTTGGCGACCGCCACGCCGTCGGTGTCGCTCTCCAGGTGCCAGTAGTAAGGCAGAAAGAGCACGAACATCGTAGCTCCGAGAGCGACCAGGGTGCTGACCCCCGTGGCCACGGCCGCACGCAGCCTCCTCCCGTCGCGCAGCCACTGGCCCAGACCAGCCGACGCCCCCAGGAGGAGCAGCGTGAGGGGCGCTGCCCAGGCGTCTGTGAAGACGATCGCGCCGGCAATAAGAGCCGTCAACAGAAAACGGCGCGGCGAGCGCAGGAACCATCCGGGCCCGCCGGGCGCGTGGCCCGCCACCATCTGGTACGCCGCCCCCAGGAGTACGATGAGGAGCGGCATGGCCATCACGTGGGCGTGGAGATCGCCGAAGTGTAGGCTGAAGAAGGGGAACTCCTGGATGTCGTAGTTGGATCCGATGCGCGTGGCCCACCACCACCAATAGTGGCGTGTGGGGTACCACTGGGCGCAATCAGCGGGGACGCCGGCGCAATCGTAGGGGCCCGGCAGCCCGAAGATCCCTAGCGCATCGTAGAATCCCGCCGAGCCAACTCCGTGGCGGGCCAGCAGCTCGAATACGCCCTCCAGGTTGCTGACCACGATGAGGAGCACCGCGGCGGCCAAGCCGAAGACCAGGGGCCGGGGCGACAGGGCAGGGCCGCCCGCGGTCTGCTGGCTCACGGCCAGCAGGTTGTAAACGAGCCCGAAGGCAGCGGTCCAGGCCAGAGCACCCATGAGCGATACCCCAAAGAAGAAGGTGACGCTCGTGCTTAGGGCCGTGAGCTTCGTCAAAGCTGCGACGACGACGTAGCCAAAGTAGTAGTAGCTGATGGAATGGCCGGAGAGCCAAGGATCGGGCGGAGGGAAGGACTCAGTACGGTTGATGGAGTTGAGAAAGGCGAACTCGAAGGGCTTCTCGCCGGAATCAATGTTAGGGGCAAAGGAGCGCAGGTAGACAGCCGCGGCCAGGACTATGGCGAACATCGCCTCCACAAAGAGGACGTACCTCCAACCATCTTTCAGATAGGCAGCCAGATCCCGGCGTTGCCCTGCCGCCGCCAGCAGGGAGCCCGTGGCTAGGGTCACCAGCAGCAGGATGACGGAGCCCCGGGAGTTGGGGATAACGCCGAGGAGCGAGCCCATCCATAGGCCGTACCCAATGAGCACCAGGCCGAGGACCTTGGCGAAGGAGTAGCCGCGGTCCGGCAGGCGATGAAAAAAGACGAAGGCGAGGGGGAAAGCGGCTGCGCCTACAGCCTCGACAGCGACCCACCAGACGGCCAGCTCGTTCATTTACCAGAAGATTAGCCCCCGCGCGCCCGAGGCGCCACCCACTGGCAACAGCAGGCGCCTCGGAGCCGTCATAGCCTTAGATGGCCCCGGCCGATCACGTTGAGTGTCCGCTATAATTGAGTTCCGAACTACCCATGCAGTCGCCAGCAGCTTCCGGCACCACGAGTGGCCCCCTGGCCGCGGCCCGCAAGCGCCTCCAGGCCTTGGAAGATACGGCCCGCCGCTTGGCCGAACGTTACCACGTGCCTAAAACGCTGGCTAAGTTCCTTGTAGTGGGCGGGCTTGGCTACATCATCTACCAGGGGATGTTCTACCTGCTCTACGATTCGCCGGTCTTCTGGTTCCTGCCGGGCAGAGATACGAGAGCCGACCTCATCCTCTTCACCCACCCCGATATCCGGCTCCTCATCGCTTCCGTGTTTGGCGTCGAAACGGCCATCGTCTTCCAGTTCAACGCCCACGAGCGTTGGACCTTCCGTCACCGGCCGAGGCACGGATGGATCGGCGCCAGGTTCGTCAAATTCAACCTATCGTCCATCGTCAGTCCGTTGATAATCGTCGCCACTACCAACGTGCTGACGCCCGTCTTCGGCCTCAGCCCCTACATCTCGAACACCATCGGCGTCCTGCTGGGCTTCATCTGGAACTGGACCCTGAACACTTTGGTCATCTGGCCCCATCGCCGCACGGCCGCCTCCGGTACGCCTTAGGGAGGCCAGGCCGCCAGCGCCCCCTGGCACGAGCGGGCGACATCATAGATGACAACGCCTTCCCCCTGGCCCGCCTGGGGTTCCGCCCTCGTGAACTGGGACGAGAAGAGCGCTTCGTTGAGGTTGAACCGCCCGCCGCTACGCTCCGATGGTCCGATCTGCACGTAATCGATGCCGTTCTCTGTCAGCAGGCGGCAGGCCTCGCCCTTGGACTGGGCGCCGTAGATGGCCGCCACGGTGGCGCGCCTTGGCTCCACCTTATAACCCGCGCTTCCCGCCCAAGGCTCGTAGCCCAAGAACAACCGCCGCCCCGCCAGGGCAGGCGCGGTGTACAGATCGCCATAGGCCGTAAGGAACATCGAATCGCCCGGGGTGTAACGCTCGACCCACTGGATGGTCTGCGTTTTGTCGCCGAAGACCGGATACTTGGCGTCGTTCTTGATCACCATGAAGTCGATAACGCCCGAAAGGACCAGAAAAACGAACACCACTGGCATAGCGGTTCGCGCTAGAAGCCGCACATCCCCAGCCGGGACCTTCACGCCGGCGATGCGGAAGTCGTGCCGCACTGCGTCCCACAACCGGACGAAGGCGAAGGCCGCGAAGAGGTTCATGAGGATCTCCCAGAGGTTGAAGATCTTATGGTTGTGCCCGCCTAGATCGCGACTTAGCTGCACGAAGTTACCGAAGAGGAAGATGGCCATGACGGCCACCAAGACTTTGCGCTCCCGCGGCGGCGACCAGAAGGCCCCGAACACCATGAGGGGTAAGGCCAACCCCAGGTTGAGCCACCACCACTCGATGAAGTCCCAATAGTGCGAAAGGTGGTCGAACTTGAAGCCGGTAGCGTTGCATGAGGCATCCGGCGACGAGCAGACCAGATAGCCAACGTGCCAGCGTACACTGCCGCCGTTCTGTAGGCCACCGTTCAGCCATACCGCCTGGGGCAGCGCGAGAAGCACTGCCGGCACGAGAAAAGGGGCCGCCTCCCGCAGACGCTGGAGCAGCGCGCGCCAACCGCCGGGGGAGTCGGAGGCCGAGAACACCGCGAGGAGAGCCCCGAAGAAGACCATCGCCGCCACGTAGAGGACACCGTTGAGCCAGAAGCTCATGCCCATCAGCACGCCCAGAATGGCTGCCTGATCCGTCCTTAGCGCCTCTCCCCTGCGCAACGGCCCGATGAGGCCATAGGCCACGAACAAGACGAAGGCCATGGCAATGATGAGGTGCGTCTGCGTGAGAAAGACGTTCAGCGTCCAAAAGATGGAGATCTGGTCGATCTTCCCCTCCACTAGATAGGGGCCTACGGCAAGATAACGATCGTTGAAGGGCGGCGGCTGCTTATCCCAGAGGTGGCGCAAAGCCAAGGGGATGTCGTTCCCATAAAGCTCGAAGTAGCGGAGGAACGAGAGCGAACTGTTCGTGATCAAGAGAACTACCGCCATTAGGCCCACGGCGATACGGCCGAAAAGCAGCCGCCCCAACTCGAACACCAGCATCATCATGGCGGTGAAGCCCAGCGCCCCCGGCAGGTTGAAGGCCCAAACTATGGGCAGCCCCCCTTTCTCCAAAGCCCCAGCGAAGAAGTCGTACCCGAAGTGGTAGCGTATCGGCTCACCGCCGAAGAAGGGGTACTCCGGCGGGTAGTTGTGCCCCTCGGAGAAGGAGCGGGCCAGCGACACGTGCAGGGCGGTGTCGCCCCAGGTATTGGCCGAGACCATTGGCGGCGAACCAGAGAGGCGCGCGTCCATGAGCCATAGAGAGAAAACGAGGCTGGCTACAAAGAGCGCCGCCTCGAGGCCCGAAAGCCGGAACTGGTCCCAGCGCAGGCCTCGGCCCCAGGTGGCCACCACCATTGCATTGACCCCAGTGGCGAAGAAAATGCCGATAAGGAGCGAGTCGTCAGAGAGACCGGCAAGGGCCCAGGCCACCAGGAAGGTGACCCATGCCGTAACGATGAGGCCCCCGGTGAAGGCGCCCGCGAGCCGTACGGCCACCGGGAGGCGCGGGAACACCGTTTGGATAACGGCCAGACCCGCCAAGAACGAGGCGATGAGGTAAATGGCAGCGATCATCGGACGATGGCTTCATGCATCGGCATTGCCCAGCGCCACATCATCGCCACGAATCGAACCAGTAGTAGGATTCATCCAAGGCGCGAGATACCGGCACGGCAGCCAGATGGGGGTAGAGATAGACGAAGGTCACGCCGGCAACGGCCAGAAAGCCCAAGGCAACTGCCCTGCCGTAGGCCTCGCTGCGCTCGTCTGCTGGCAGCCGGGGCAAGCGCGCCAGTGAGACCACCAGGGCCGATACGCCCGCCGCGCCGGCGACCCAGGATAGTATCTCCAGGCCGGAACTCCCGCCATCGTAGGCGGCGAAGCGGTTCAGGGCGGCGGCCATCACTAACACAGCGCAGGCGCTCACAACGCCAATGGACAGCCGTTGATTCCACAGCCAGTGCAGGGTGTAGCCTAGCGCAAGGATGAGGAAAGCGAGAGCCGGCAGATAATGGTACAGGAACATGATCCTGGGCTGGATAGCCCAGGGCAACCAGAAGCCCAGGTAAGCGAGTACCACGAAGAGGATCTGCGGCTGGCCCGGCTCCAGCCGCCCCCATACGCGTAGCGCCCCGCTGGCGCTTTCAATCCGCGCACGCACGTGCTTCAAACCCTGATAGGCGGCGAAGAGAAGGGCAGGAATGCCAAACCAGAAGATGATGGGGTTGCCCATGGAGTAGATCTTGGCGTTGCCATCACCCACGTAAAGGTAGAGCGGCCGCACCATCGGCGGCCACTTGGCCCACGTCGACGAGTAGGAATGGGCACAGCCCGGCGGCCTGCAGTGACTATGGAAGTCGTAGGCCAGGCGGTTCAGGTCCCGCACGTCCGCCAGCGAGTGCCCGTTCATCAGCATGGGCACGTAGGTTAGGAGGTAGACATACACCGGAACCAGAACGAAGAACACGCCGAAGGCCACCGCCAGTTCCACATAGGCGCGCCCCGCTGGGCTGAACCAGGGAGCCCCTGGCCTTCGCCCCATCACCGCTCTGGCCAGGCCCCAGGCAGCAGCGGCAGCCCCGACCCCCAGAAGGACCGTCGCCAGGATGGAAAGAGGGGATCCCAGCGGATCGTACGTCTCCCCGCTCTTAGTTGCCACATAGCGCCATACTGTGAGGCCTATGCCCCCGTATAACAGGCCCAGGCCAACCGGCAACGCCGCCTCCCAACGCTCTGGCCGCTGGGCGCCGCGGCTACGGCGGAACGCTTTGTAGGCGCGCCAGAGGAAGTAGAGGACTATGGGCACCCCCACGAACGTAGCGTTCCATTTGGTGGCCACCCCTGCACCGAAGAAGATGCCGGACAGAAGCAAGCGGTTGGTGACCAGGAAGTATACGCATCCCAGCACGAAGAAGAGCACGTAGGTGTCTGGCGTCGCTATCCGAGACTGGGCGAAGGCCAGCCCTTCCACCGTCAGCAGAAAGGCCGCGGACAACCCTGCGATCTCGCTCCGGAACAGCCGCTTGCCGAGTAGGTAAATGAACAGGACCGAGCCTACGCCGGCCAGCGCCCCGAAAAAGCGCCATCCGAAGGGCTTGTACTGCCAGTCCGGGTCCGACTTCTTGTCCGCATCCTCGGTATCGTTCCAGCACTGGTTGGGCTGGCCCTTGCGGTCCTCTTTGCCGAAGATGCCCTGGCCCAGGGCCATAAGCTCCTTGGACAGAGGGGGATGGGTGTTCTCGTGGCCGAACCACTCCCAGGCCTTGTCATCCCCGTGCAAGATCTCGGCGCCCGTGGTGGGGAAATATACCTCGTCGAAGTAGCACTGGTCAGGAGTCCCCAGCCGGAAGAAGCGGGTGAAGGCGGCTAAGAGCAGTATGGCGACGAGAGCTGCCGTGTAGACAGAGAAGCGAGGTCGCCCAGGTGCCAACCAGCGCTGCTCTGGGCCGCGCGGTCCTTGCGCCCCTTCGGCGCTCTCCGCCGTCACGCCGTTCCGCCCTGCTCGCTACGCAGGCCTTGGAGATAGGCCACTACGAGCAGTACAGGGAAGGCAGCCACCATGACGATGGAGAATACCTGCACGGTCTCGAGGCCACTCCCCAGCAAGCTCCCCTTCTCAAACCATTTGTACAGGCTCTCGACCCGCAGGCTGTTGGGGTTGTAGTAGGCGTAGACGTGATACAGGTTGAAGAAGTGCACCAGCCCCAGAATCAGGAACGAGGACCAGAGCAACCGGCTCTCCAGCAAGACACAGGCGGCCAGAAAGGGCAGGAAAAAGGCGAACACGTAGCGCTCGTGCATCCTGGTGAGGAAGAGATAGAAAGCGAAGATGGAGAGAGCTGTGCCCAAGGCCAGCATGCCGGTGCCCCGGCTCCGGCGCGTGGCCACCAGGATTAGAGCCAGCGCGCCAACAAACATCAGGAAGCCCCAGGCCCGGTGGGAAACCCCCAGCCATTCCCCCTCTCCCGGCTTGATGCCCGGTACATCAGGTTTGAAACCCATATCGAACAGCCCGCCGAGGTTCCAGAAGTTGTAGGCCCAAAACGAGTTGGTGCGATACTGCACGACGTCGGTGGCATCATACAGTTGCCCTACTAGCTCCCACGGCTTGTACGTGAAGAAGGGCGTAATCAGCACCATTAAGGTCAGGAAGCCTGCGAGGGCGCATTCGTACCACACCTTCGGCGGCACCGGCAGCCGCAAGCCAGGCAGTACCTCCCTCCAATCGGGTGGCCGGTGCCGCATGATCCAGAGGGCCAGGAAGGGTAACGCCGCGATGGCCTGGGGCTTCACCAGAAAGCAGACCGTGAAGGCCACTGCTCCGGCCACCGGCCTGTCCCGGCTGATGTAGTAGACGCTAAGCAAAAGGAATAGCGCCAGGAGGCTGTCCACTTGGCCCCAGATTGCCCCGACCAGCAATGCAGCGGGGAAGATGAGATAGAGGGCTGCCGCAGCCAGCCTGACCTCCCGCCGGCAGCTTCCCAGTAGGAGATACAGGACGTATGCCCCCGCCAGGTCTGCCGCGATCGACGGCAGCTTTAGAACGTACTCCATCTGGCTATCGCTCAGGCCTAGCCATTGGCGCAGGAGGCCTACGATCCAAAGGACGTACATGTAACCAGGGGCATAGTCCACGAAGAAGTCGCGGTTGTAGAAGTCGGTGGGCCCGTGCTCCGCCAATTGGGCGGCCCAGAAGCGGAAGAGCCCGATGTCCACGCCGAAACCTGGGAGAAAGGCCAAGATCAGACGCAGGAGCCCGGCTAGGACTAGAATCGCGCCGATGGCGCTCACCTTGATGGAGAACTCGGCGAGAGGCGCCTCGCCAGCGGGGAGGAGGTAGACCGCGTCAGCTTCCAGCTTAGCCATCGCCGGTTGTCTCACAGTGTAATCGAGGGCCCCTCGCGCGGCAACCTCACGACAGGCCTGGCAAATCAGAAGCGTGGCCGGTTTCCGCAGGCGCTGCTACGGGCTAAACTGGGGCCAATAACGCATCCTCGCCCATGCTCACGAAACTGCGCGCAACACCCGGACGATGGATCGCTGCATCCCTCTCCCTCAGTGAAGAGCAGCGCAGGTTCCTCCGCCGCGCCATCCTCCTGGCCGTGGGGGTTCGCATCGGCCTCATCCTGGCCGCCTACGTAACGGGGTACATCGTGGCTGGCATGGAGAACGCCAGCGTGCGCGACGTCGTACGGGAGATGTTCAACCGCTGGGACGCCACAAACTATGAACGCATCGCCGAGGTGGGCTACAAATCGGAAGGGCACGACCGGCTCTTCATCGTCTTTTTCCCCCTCTATCCGCTTTTGATCCGCATCGCCTACTACCTGCTGTACCCGTTCCAGAGCTACTTTGTGGCTGCCCTCTTCGTCTCGGCCGTGGCATCGGTGGCAGCCTGTTTCCTCATCCAAGCGCTGGTGTCGGCCGACGGCGGGGACGACGGCGAGGCCGAGCGGAGCGCGTGGTACATGTCCCTTTTCCCCACGGCCTACTTCTTCGCGATGCCCTATACTGAAGCGCTGTTTCTGGCCCTGGTGCTAGCATCTTTCGTAGCCGCCCGGCGCAAGCGTTGGGCCTGGTCCGGCGCCATGGGCATGCTGGCCTGCGCCACCCGCGCCCAGGGCATTGCTCTCGCGCCCGCCCTGGCCCTCGAGGCTCTGTACCAGGAGAGGCTCCAAGCGCCCCAGAGGGCCTTCTGGCTTGCGCTGGTGCCGGTCGGCCTGCTGGCGTACCTCGGGATAAACTGGGCCGTCATGGGCAACCCCTTCGAGTTTATGACCATCCAGCGGGAACACTGGTTCCACGAGTTCATCTGGCCTTGGGACGGAGTGGCGGACACCTTGAGGGGCATTCAGGAGTTCCAGCCGGGGTCCTACCGCGTCTCGATCCTGGAGTTCCGGGCAGCCGCCATGGTGCTGACGGCGGGGCTCCTGTTGGGCGGCGCCACATGGTTGCGACCCTCGTACCAGCTCTACGGCTGGCTCAGCTTGATCTTCCTCGTCTCCGTCTCATTCCAGATAAGCCTGCCGCGCTACATCCTCGGGATCTTCCCCCTCTTCCTGGTGATGGCCCGGATAGGCCGGTCCCCCGGCATCCACCAGACCATTCTGACGACTTCGGCCATCCTTTTCGGGGTGTTTTATGTCCTATACGCC
>DAOUAG010000059.1:0-15904 GCA_034433815.1 Dehalococcoidia bacterium
CTCCGCGCTCTCGAGCTTTGCCGCGGCATCGGCCGCCGCCCCAGAAGCATCACGGTAGCTGCTCACCGTTGGCGAGAGCTCCCTGTACCGCTGCCAGAGACGCAGCAGCCGTCCGGCCTCCTGCGGCGTCACGTTGGTCAACTGGCGCGCGCGCCCGTCCTCCGGAGCCGCCGCCACGGGGGAGCCCTCGTCAGCCCGCCGTCGCAGGATCCTGCCGAGGAGCCAGCGTATCGCCCCACGTAAGGCCCGCCACAACCAGACCAACACCTTGCCGATAGTCTTTGCCACGCCGGCGATGACCCCGGCACGGGGCGTCTGCGCCAGCTTCGTGAGCTGTTCGATGTCCTCTGCCGCGAGCCACCCGATCTCCGCTTCCAAGCGCCCATGCTCTTCGAGCAAGGGCTCCGCCTGTGGTGCCAAGTCCGCCAGCCGCCGGCGCGCTTCCTCATGGATGGCACGCTGCGCCCGCCACTGGGTTTCCGACTGCCGCACCTGGGCCTCCCTTTGAGCCGGGAACGACCGCAAGTAAGCGAGCTGCTGCTCCTTAGCAACAAGGCCGTCCCGTTCCGCTTCAAGCTCCCGGATGCGTTGGGTGGCCTCCGCCACCTGCTCACGCTGTTGCTCCAGGCGGTGCCTGACATCTTGGATCGTTGCCCACCGCCGCTGAACGTCATCCCTCTCTTCCACCGGGAAACTCGCCCAGGTAGCGAGGTCCCTTTCCCTTTGCCGCTGTTCCCTCTCTTCCTTGTCCAGATCCCGGAGGCGCTCGACTTTTCGCGCCAGTTGCCGGCGTTCCGCCGAGAGGAGAAGGTAGCGGGCCCGGCGCAGCTCGCGTTCTTTCTCTCTGGCCTCGTTCTCTCGCTGCTCCAGTTGCGCGGCCTCGCCAGCCACCGCCTGGCGGTCCCTCTCGATCTTGGCGAGCTCCTCCTGCGCCACCTTGAGCTCGGCCTTGGCGATGGCCAAGGGCTTGGCGCGGGCCCGCGGGCCGCCCACTCTCTCGTCGAACGTCTTCTCCAACCTGACCAGGGCCGCCTGCGCCGAGACGTCGCGGCCGGCGGTGTCAGCAAGCCGCACGATAGTCTCGCCGATCTCCCTGGCGCTATCGGCCCGATTCTTGGGCTCGGCCTCGACGGCGGCGAAGAGGTCCCCGTGGGAGACCAGGGCACAGGCCTCGAAGACGCGCTTGGACATCCCCAGGTGCTCCAGCATAAAGGGCACGTTCCCGTGGCGACCCTTGCCGAACCGGTCCGTGATGTCTTTGCCGGTGACTATGTCCCATACAGTGGTGGGCACGTCGGGAGAGCCGAAATCCCTCTCTACCCGGTACCTGCCGCCGTCCTTCAGCTCGTACTCCAGGGTGCCCCCGTATGGCCCTCCAAACCACGGAACGTCCTGCTCCCTCGCCCGATTTTCCTCCGCCCGGGCCCTATCGCCCTCGTAGAAGCCGTACAGGAGCGCCAGTATGGCCCGTTGCAGGGTGGACTTGCCAGCCTCATTGCGGCCCCAGAAGAGGTGCAGCCGGGGAGCCAGATCATACTCGATCCTCCCGAGGCAGCCGAAGCCCCGGATCTCCACCCGCGTGATCCTCACCGCCGCCGGACCTCCTGTCCCGCGAAGGCTTGCAACCCGTACTGGAGCGCCCTTTCCAGAATCTCCCGCTCCCTTCCTTGGGCCCCCATGATCCTCTGCTCCATCATGCGCACGAAGGCCCCTCGGGTGGTTCGCTCCTGCCGTATCTCGTCCAGGTCGAAGGGCGGTTCCGTGCGGTCGATTATCGGGTCCAGGTAGCGGAAGTACTGGGCGCAGCTTGCCAGGAGCGACGCTGTGTTCAGGTCTAGGTGCGGGTCCGCCTGGCCCACCAGCGTGACCCGCATGATGGCCGGCGACGGGCCGGGATTGCCTGCCAGAGCGCAGATCGCCTCCCTCACCTTATCCGAGTGCTCCATCCCCGTTACGTCGATCTCCGCGGTTTCGTAGCAGACCTGGTTGAACGGCTGGGGGTAGGCCACCACACCGGCGGGGCCGCACTCCAGGAGCAGAACGAAGTGGTCGCCCGCTTCTCCGAAGTCCAGCGGCTCGGGACTCCCGGGGTAGCCGTATAGCGGCCGCTCCTGGGGCCGCAGCCGTAGGTCATGGTAGTGCCCCAGGAGGGCGAAGGCCACGCCGGATCTTTCCACGTCCTCGGCCTTGAAGGGACAGTGGGCCACCTTGTTCTGCGGCACCGCAGAGACGTCCGACGCGTGCACCAGGGCGATGCTGACACCATCGGAGGGGCCAACTCGCAGCTGCGCCAGGAGGTTATCCCGCAGGTCGGGCCTATCGTGGCCCGCCCCCCAGACTACGACCTCGTCGCCGAGCCTGTGCGCCTCCCACCCAGGGCCCCCAAAGATATGCACGTTGGCCGGCCACGCCATCCGGCGGTAGAGCCCGTCGGGCACATAAGGGTCATGGTTCCCAGGAGCGACCAGGACAGGCCGGGGCGCCAGCCTTGCGAACTGCTCAGCGATGAAACGGCCCGTGTCCAGGGTGACCCTTTCGTGCTCGTAGAGGTCGCCACCCACCGTGAGGGCCGCCACGTCCAGTTCTAGCGCCAGGTCGACGATGCGGCGCAAGGCGTCCCGCAGCTCCTGCCGCCTCTTGGTTGCCTCGCTAACGGCCATGCCCAGGCCGGCGAAGGAGCGGTCTAGGTGGAGGTCCGAAAAGTGCAGGATGCGAAACTTCTGCACGGTTCAGGCCCCGTGATGCTGAAGGCAGGCGCTTCTCGAACGCATGTTTGCATGATAGGTGGCGGGCGACGGGAAATCAAGGGCCAAGTGGCGCTGGTTCGTGGATTCGTTGCGCGGCGCTGCTTTCCCCGCCCTGGGCCCATCTTAACGACAAACAAGGCGCCAACGGCGCCTCGTCTGTCCCCTCCCTTTGGGCCCGCGGCGGGCTTAGCGCGGCCTTGCCGCTTGCCCGGATGGCCTTATTCTACGGCTTAACTCGCCTATGTCAAGTACTTTGTGGCGCTTATCGACAATCTGGCCTGCTGACCAGCACAGCCCTATCGGGTAGAATATAAGAGAAGTTGGCGCTGAGAAAGGTGACTAAAGTGGTCAGTGAAGACGTCATCATTGAGGCCCTGAAGGAGGTCTATGACCCCGAGATCCACTACAACATTTATGACCTGGGCCTTGTGTACGACGTCTCAGTCGAAGACGGCAAGGTGCACATTCTCATGACCCTGACCACGCCTGCCTGCCCCATAGGCCCCATGATCATCGAGCAGATTCGCGAGAACTTGATGCTCATCCCCGGCGTCAACGACGTCGATATCGAGTTCACCTTTGAGCCTATGTGGTCTCCGGATATGATGTCCGAAGAGGCGAAAGCGGACTTGGGGTTCGATTAGAAGTATAGGGGGGCTAATCCATGCTAGACCTGATGAAGGACCGCTATCCCGGCAGGATACCTGTGGAGATAACCTACTGCATCGAGTGAGGGTATCTCCCCCTGGCCGCCTGGATGGCGACCGAGATCTGGCACGAGTTCGGTGAAGACGCACCCGTTACTCTGATACCGGTGGGCGGCGGCCGGCTGGAGGTCTATGCCGGCGGCGAGAAGCTGTTCGACCGCAAAGCGGAGGGCGGCATCTACCCTGATTTGACTCGCTTGCGCCAGATGAAGGAGCAGATCAGGCGCAAGTTGTAAAGGGCCCAGCGCCCCTGGGTTTAGTACTCTCTTTCGGCCAAGAAGTCCAGCGCCTGCCGCAACTCAGCAGCCGGCCCAGGCTCGAGAGGCATGCCCTCGAGTATCCGGACGGCCGCGTCCCGGTACTGGCGCACCACACCCTCACAGTAGTCGCGGGCTCCGCATGAGTTCAGGGCCTCGAGCAGTGCGGCCACGCCTGTTTCGCCCACCCTCTCGCCCCCATACTTCTGCCGCAACGCGGCCCCCTGCGGTTGGCTGAAGAGGTAGACCAGGGGCAGCGACTTCTTGCCCCGCCGGATATCGGCCCCGGCCTCTTTGCCGGTGCGGCTGGCCGCGCCCCACAGCCCGAGGATGTCATCGCGAGCCTGAAAGGCCACGCCAATCTGGCGCCCGCAGCGATCCATCTCTTCGAGGACGGGCCCAGGAGCCCCGGCAGCCAGCGCCCCGAGCCGCAGGGCGCAGCCCATGAGGGCCCCCGTCTTCTTCTCCGCCATCTCCAAATAGCCGGCAAGGCTGACGTTATCTTCTGCCTCGAAGGCGATATCCAGCGTCTGGCCCTCCACCATCTCCAGGGTAGCGGTGTCCAGGGCCTGCACCGCCGCGATCACTGATTCGGGCGGAACCCCCATCCTCAAGAGGTCCATCAGCGCCAGGTGTGCTAGGGAAAGCATGGCGTCCCCGGCATTGATGGCCTGGGCGTCCCCCCATATGGCCCAGACGGTGGGGCGATGCCGCCGTTGCTGGTCCCTGTCCTGCACGTCGTCGTGGATGAGGGAGAAGTTGTGCACCAGCTCCATAGCGGCGGCTGCTGGCAAGGCCCGCTCCGGCTGGCCACCGACCGCCTCGCAGGCCAGAAGGCAGAGACCCGGCCGCACTCCCTTGCCTCCTGCCGCCGCCGGCCGCCCGTCGGGCTCCTCCCAACCCATGTGGTAGCGCAGCATGCGGTACAAGAGAGGCGGCCCCTCTCGCAGCAGCAGGGGGCGCAGGTAAGCCGCCACCGCCTCGTGGTGGCGAGTGAGCCCCTGCGGGGCGCCCATCCTACTCCCCTACGAGATGGACAACGACCTCGCGGTCCCGCCCGTGGTCGAGCTCCACCAAGAAGATGCGCTGCCAGCGGCCGAAGACCGGCTGTCCGCCGACGATGGGTACCGCCTCGCTGGCGCCCAAGAGCAGCTGCTGGCAGTGAGCGTGGGCGTTGGGACGCTCCCCATTGTTGGAGAAGGCATGGGCGTAGCGGTTATGGGCGTAGTCGCCTCGCGAGGGGACCATCTTCTCTAACATCCTCTCCATGTCGGAGATGAGATGCGGCTCCGCCTCATTTATGCGGATAGCGGCTGTAGTGTGTTTGGCGAAGATAACGGCGAAACCGTTTTGAAGCCCCGACTCCCGGGTCAGCTCGATGACCTTATCGGTGATGTCGATGAACTGCGGACCCCGCTCCGTGCGGATGCCAAAGGTCCGCGACAAGAACTTCACCCGGGGCTCCTCCTTTCCAGCTTCCGGTCCGACTGGAGCACCAGGCCCAGGAAGGCCTTCTTCGACCGGCGGCCGCGGCAGTGGCAGCCGGACAGGATGCGTGCCCCCGTTACGTTTCGACACGTCCGCTGCGTCGCGGCGTTGCTTAGCGATTTCAGCCTCCGGGCTCTAAGCATACTGAGGCAGGCCGCCAGCGTCTAGGGCTCCTGCCCCAGGCATTTTTCCACGACAACGCCCAGATTAGGCTTCGAGGAACCAGGCTTGCACATCCCCCGGCAGGAACGCGGCCAGCCGATCCTGCTGCTCCTTCTCCAGCAGCGACTTGAGCACGGCGAAGACCGCCTGACAGCGCCGGATGGCCTCCTCTCCGGAGTAGTCAGCGTAGTAGTCCAGCCCGCCCACAGACTTGTCGCGAAGGCCCGTCACGTCGAAGCTGGAAACGACCCAGCCGAGGAAGAGCTGGCTATCGAAATGGGGATCCGGCTCCCGGTGCGAGGGCCGCAGGAACACCCACAGCTCGGGGGGCAGGTTGGCCACGATGCCATCCACAGCCCCTTGGGGCAACACTTCAGACACCGCCATCAGGACGGTGGAGACGACAGCGGCCGCTTCCTCATCGGTGGCAAAGCCGCCCCTCCGGCGCACCTCCGAAAGGAAGTGCCGGTAATCCATGACAACCCTCCCTTTGTTATTGTCCTTGGGCCTAGAAGAACTGCTCTTTGAGCCGCTCCAGCTCCTCTATCGAGGGCAGCTTTCCCTCGGCCAGCCGGCTGTAGGGTGAGCCGCCCTTTAGCGCCCGGACCTCATCCTCGTACGTGGGCAGACCCTCCTCCCGGTAGATGATGCCCAGGGGGATCCTGTCGCCCCACTCGTAGGCCTTCTCCCAGGCGGCCTCCCGGTTCGATGGGTCGTAACCCTCGTCTTCCAGATGATACACCCGCTGGCGGTACCAGTCGTAGGTGTTCACCCGGTTGAAGGTGACGCAGGGCTGGAGGACATCGATCAGAGCGTAACCTCGGTGCCGGATGCCGGCGGCGATGAGATCAGCCATGTGCTTGGGCTCGCCCGCGAAGGCCCTGGCCACGAAGGTGGCGCCAGCCGCCATTCCCACGGCCATGGGGTTGAAGGCCCGCTCGATGGCGCCGTCGGGCGAAGTGGTGCTGATGAACCCCTTGTCGCTGGTGGGGGAGTACTGGCCCTTGGTCAAGCCATAAATCTGGTTGTTTTGCACGATCTGGGTGATGTTGGGGTTGCGGCGGCAGGTCTGAACGAAGTGGTTACCACCGATGCCGTAGGAATCGCCGTCACCGTCCACCACGATCACGTGGAGGTCCGGGTTGGCGAGCTTGGCCCCGGTGGCGATGGCCAAGGGCCGCCCGTGGATGGTCATGTAGCCGTTGGCCGTCATGTAGTCCGGAAGCTTGCTGCCGCAGCCGATACCCGAGACTATGAGGACCTCGTGAGGCTGTATCTCCAGGGCTGTCAAGGCTAACTTGAGAGCCCGCAGTATTCCGAAGTCCCCGCAGCCGGGGCACCAGGTGATCTCGGCCTCGGCGTCGAATACCTTGGGGTCAAGCCTTGTGACCACTGACAACCTCCTGGCTAAGAGCCTCGACTATCTCCCCCGGCGAGAAAGGCCGGCCGTCGTACTTGTTCAACGTGCGGTGCACGGAGATCCCCGTCACCATCTTCAGCAGCCGCGCCAGTTGCGATGTGTAGTTCTGCTCCACGCTGACTAACCGGCGACAGCGCTGGAGGGCCTGTTTGGCCGGCTCCTCCGGCATGGGCCACAGGTCCGGGAAGGAGAGAACGTTGACGCTGCCGCCCGCCCGGTTCATCTCATCCGCCGCCTCCCGGCAGGAACCATAGGTCGAACCCCAGCAGACCAGCGTCAGATCAGCGTCCTCGGCTCCATGCAAGGCCGGCGGGCGCATCTCCTTCATCGCTTCGTCCAGCTTGCGCATACGCTTCTGCATCATGCGCACCCGATTGTCGATCTCTTCGGTGATGTGGCCCGTCTCGTCGTGCTCGTCGCTGGAGCTGGCGAAGACTGCCTTGGGGTGGCCCGGCGCTGCCCTGGGGGAGATGCCCGTCTCCGTGAACTCGAATCGGCGGAAGCCGTTGGGCAGTCGGTCCAGCTCCTCCTTGCTCAGCATCGCCCCCCGGTCGATGGTCACCTTGCTGAAATCGATGACCTCCGGGTCCAGGGTTCGCAGGGAGGAGGCCAGGAACTGGTCCGTAAGAATAATGACGGGGCACTGATACTTCTCCGCCAGGTTGAAGGAGCGCCAGCCCATCTCGAAGCACTCCTCCACGCTGCGGGGCGCCAGCACGATGCGCGGAAACTCGCCGTGGGAAGCGTTAATGGCGAAGAGCAGGTCGCTCTGCTCCGTACGGGTAGGCAGGCCGGTGGAAGGGCCGCCCCGCTGGGCATCCACCACCACCACCGGCACCTCAGTCATCCCCGCCAGGCCGATCGCTTCGACCATCAGGCAGAAGCCTCCGCCTGACGTGGCTGTCATGGCCCTGGCCCCAGCGTAGGCTGCGCCGATGGCCTGGCAGATGGCGGCGATCTCGTCTTCCGTGTGCTTGGTGACGAACCCGTATTCCGGCGGTAAAGAAGCCAGCCACTCGATGATCGAGGTGGCCGGCGTCATGGGGTAGGCCGACATGAAGCGGCAGCCGCCGGCCAGGGCGCCCAAGGCCAGCGCCTCGTTGCCGTTGATCACCATTCGCCTCGGCGCGCCCGGCACAGCCCGCAGGCGAAAGCGGAAATCGCTGCCGAAGCGCTTTCGGGCCATATCGTAGGCCGCCCGCGCCACGCGCAGGTTGCTCTCCGCGACCTGTGGTCCCTTCCGCCCGAAGTTCTCCTTGATCACCTCTTCCATGAACTCGAAGGGGAACTCCGTTAGGCCAGCGGCGGCGCCCAGGGCGGCTGTGTTCACCATCAGCCGATTGCCGTGCTCTTCGGCGATGGCCATGAGCGGCAGGGCGCCAACGATGAGGCCGCGCCGGCGCAGAGCCTCTTCATCCACCTGGAGCTTGTCCGGATAGATCACGGCCCCGCCTTCGGCCACCCTGTCGATATGCCTCGTGATGGAGTCGGGCGTGAGGGCCAGCATCAGGTGAACCGGGATGCTGTGGGAATAAAGGGGCCGTTCCCCGATGCGCATCTGGTAGAAGTTGTTGCCGCCACGGATACGGGAGCGGTAGTCTCCCATGCCGAAGACGTGAAGCCCCGACCGCGCCAGAGCTAAAGCGAAGCCTGCCCCGCTGGATTCCACCCCTTGACCCGCGTCGCCGGTGATCATGATGCTCATGTCATTGATGACGGCATCACCCATATAGCGCAGCTCCTTTCACACTCCTCGCGGCGATAACGGGCCCCCGGACCGTCCCAGGCTGCAATTCCATTCTACGACAATATCCCCCTGTAATCTAAGACTGCTGCCGTTACGGGAATGTGACAGCTTCCGCGCCATCTTCGCTTACCCAACCTTGACCGTTGGCCAAACCAGGCCATACGCTGGTAGTAGAGCCCCGGCCAAAGAAAGCTGCCTCTCCGGCGGAGAACCACAGACAGGAGGCCCCATGACCAAGATCATCGATTGCAACAAGGTAAATCCCTCTAGCGGCTGCAACCATGTCGTCACCGGCGAGACGGAGGAGGAGCTGCTGAAGAACGCCGCCGCCCACGCCAAGGAACATGGGCTAGAGCCCACCCCTGAACTTCTCGAGCAAGTCAAGCGCTTTATCGAAGAGAAGCGATAGTATTCGGACGCGGCAGGCTAAGCGGAAGTCTTTTCCCCACCCTGGGCCGGGTGTTGCCACGGCCCCAGCCGACCTTCCCGCCTCGCCCGCTTCCTTTGCACCCCTGCCAGGATGCGGTACGTCCTCTCGACGTACTCCTCCGTCTGCGAGATCTCGATCTCCTGGGCGAGAGGCAGGGCCTCCCCACCCATTAGAGAGGCGCTGTGCCAACTGGGAGCCCCCGGCCGGCGGGCCGGGAACTCGCGCACGAGGGCGTTCCGGAACTCGTAGCTATGCCCGGGCGCGACGTTCTGGCCAGCTAGCTCCACTCGGGTCAGAGCGGTCTCGTCGCCCACCAGGCACATCGCCTGGCCACCGATCTCCCACACCCTTAGGACGCGGGCCCGGAAGGACACCCGCTCTCCGGCCGCGCAGCCCTTCAGCGCCCTCACACTCTCGAGCCGCTTCACGCCTCGCTCATCCGCGCGCGGGCTCACCCCGGGCGCCCTTCCAGCCAGCGCGCTATCTGATCCACATTCTCCCTCATGGCAGCCCTCGCCTCGCGCACCTGCCAGCGGTAGCAGTGCATGCGGCTATAGCCGCGGGGCGCATAGTCCTCCCAGGCCAGAACGTAGGCCCGCCCCTGGGCGCGCCCCGGCCACCCTTCCTTCGGCAAGACGTGCACGTACATCGTCTCGCCGTCGTCCGTCAGGGCCACAGCGCCGAGAGCCTCCTCAGCTAGCCCGGCGTGGCCCCTTTCCCGCAACAGCAACCGCAACTCCCTCTCCAAGAAGCGCAGGCCCATCCTGGCGATATCGTAGCACGGGCCCAGCGCCCGGTGCGGCTCGCCCTTCTACTTATTACCCAAGCGCTGTCAACCGTAGAAGGTGCTAGCGATGGCACCCGCGTAGGCCACGACCCGGTCTGGCGGCAAGCCGTAGGCCGGCGGCACCAGGGTGAGGGAATCCGCCACCTCCCAGACCGGCTCGATCTTACGCCGCACCTCGTCCGCGTTGCCGCAGACCACGAAGGTTTCCACCATCTCATCGGGCATCAAGTGCTTTACCCCCAGGTAGTCGCCCCGTTTCACCCCTTCCTGCGCTCGCCGCGCCTCGTCCCGGAACCCGTGGGCCGCAAAGAACTCCTCGTACTGCTCTGCCCCGGCGTAGAAGGCCACCGTCGCCCTCGCATCCTCCACCGCCTGCTTGCGGTCGTTGTTGATGGCCACCCAGAGCCAGATGTTGAACTCGATGTCAGAGCGCGCCTTGCCGGCCCTGTCCAGCCCCTTCTTCAGGGCCGGCGGGATCTTCTCCAGCGCCCAAGGGATGGACCAGATGGGGTGCCCCATCACCCCATCGCCGATCTCCGCCGCCAGGCTGATGAGGGGCGCTCGGAGGGCGGCGATCCAGATGGGGATATCGGTGCGCAAGGGCGGCGCCGGCGGCTGCATCTGGCTGAAATCGTGGGTGTGGTATTTCCCCTCGTAGCGTTTCAGTTCCCCCGTGTGGGCCTTGGCCATGACCAGGCGCACGATCTCGACCACCTCTCGCATGTGCTCCAGAGGCTTCCCATAGGGCATGCCGAACATCCCCTCGCTCCAGGCCCGCACGCTGGCGCCCAGGCCCAGGGTGAAGCGACCGTTACTGAGGCGGTCCAGATCCATGGCCGCCAACGCCGTCTCGAAAGGGCTGCGCACGAAGGCCAGGGCGATGCCCGAGGCCAAGCGCACCCGAGAGGTCACGGCGGCGGCGGCCGCCAGCGGTACGAACGGCGGTCCGTAAACCTGGGGCGCGAACAGCCCTTCCAGACCCGCGTCCTCGGCCATCTTCGCTTGCATCGTCAGCACCGGCGCCGGCGCCGGCGTCACGACGCCCCAATAACGTCCCTTCTTACCGGCCATTCTTAACCTCCTTTGGCTTGCGTCTCCGCCAAGTCTTGGCTGCCAGGCGGGGCGACGTCAACCCTCGACAGACCACGAGGCCAGTGTTACTCTTTTCCGCACCATGGCCAACTACGTCCTCGCCTTGGACCAGGGCACATCGTCCTCACGCGCCATTCTCTTCGACCACGATGGCAACCCCGTGGCCAGCGCCCAGCAGGAGTTCCGCCAGATCTACCCGCAGCCCGGCTGGGTGGAACACGACCCCGAGGAGATCTGGCAGAGCCAGTTGCAGACCGCCCAGGAGGCGCTGCGCCGGGCGAAAGCCGAGCCCCAGGACGTTGCCGCCATCGGCATCACCAACCAGCGAGAGACCACCGTCATCTGGGACCGAGAGGGCAGGCCCGTCGCCAACGCCATCGTCTGGCAGGACCGCCGTACTGCGCCCATGTGCCAAGCGCTACGGGAGCGGGGCCTGGAGTCCACGTTCCGGGAGCGCACCGGGCTTCTCCTGGATCCCTACTTTTCGGGCACGAAGGTGGCCTGGCTCTTGGACAATCTCGCCAACGCGAGGGCGAAGGCGCAGGCCGGCCACCTGATGTTCGGCACCATCGACGCCTGGCTGCTGTACAGGCTCACCGGCGTCCACGCCACCGACTACTCCAACGCCTCCCGCACCCTCCTGTACAACATCTTCGAACGCCGCTGGGACGACGATCTCCTCGGCTCCCTGGGCATCCCGGCTTCCCTCTTGCCCAAGGTCTGCCCCTCCTCCGGCGTTTTCGGCGAAACCCGGGCCTTGGGTGGCTCCATCCCTGTGGCAGGCGTCGCGGGTGACCAGCAGGCGGCGCTCTTCGGCCAAGCCGCTTTCTCGGCCGGAATGGCCAAAAATACCTATGGGACCGGGGCCTTTCTGTTGATGAACGTGGGCAGCCGCCGCGTACACTCCCACTCGCTTCTGACCACCATCGCCTGGGGGCTCTCCGGCGATGGGCACGCGGTGACCTATGCCCTCGAAGGCTCCGTCTTCATAGCGGGCGCGGTGATACAGTGGTTGCGGGATGAACTAGGCATCATCTCCGACGCGGCGGAGTCGGGGCCCCTGGCGGCCAGCGTGCCGGACTCCAACGGGGTGTACCTGGTGCCGGCCTTCGTGGGGCTCGGCGCGCCACACTGGGATCCCCACGCCCGCGGCGCCATCGTGGGGTTGACCCGCGGTGCCAACCGGGCCCACCTAGTCCGGGCCGCCTTGGAGGCCATCGCCTTCCAGACCAGAGACGTCATCGAGGCCATCGAGGCTGATTCCGGCATCGCCCTCTCGGAACTGCGGGTGGACGGCGGCGCTGCGGCTAACGATACCCTCCTCCAGATACAGGCCGACATCCTGGGCCGCGAGGTGGTGCGGCCTGCGGTCCTGGAGACCACGGCTTTGGGGGCCGCCTATCTCGCCGGCCTAGCCACCGGATTTTGGCGTGACCTGGGCGAGGTCTCGCGGCACTGGCGCGAGGATCGCCGATTCTATCCGCAGATGCCTGAGAGCCAGCGCGAGGCGCTGTACGCCGGCTGGCGCCGCGCAGTCGAACGGGCCAAGGGCTGGGAGGCCAGCTAGCCAGCCGGCCGTCGGTCAAGGCCCGCCGGTGGGTCCGGGCGTCGGCGTCGGCGGCACAGGGGTAGCGGACGGCGGAGCGGGCGTGGCCGTAGGCGCCGGCGTAGGTGTCGGCGTGGGCACGCCCGTCGGCGGCGCCGGCGTGGGCGCCGGCGAAGGGGTTGGAATCGGGGAAGGCGGGGGCTCTGGGACCGGCGTCTCTTCCGGCTCTGGCTCCGGCTCCGGGGCCGGGTTGTAGGAGGGCGGCGCGATGTAGATGTCCGGCACCCAGGACTCATTGGCAACGCCATATCTCGGCGCCATGAAGTCCCACACGATCTTGGAAAGCCGGGCTCCAAATGAGTATCCGATCTGCTCGGTACGCGCCCTCTGCGACAGATAGGTGATGACGTAGGCCTTCTCCTGGCCATCGCCGCCGGTGAAGGTCACGATGCCCGCATCGTTGTTCACCCAGCCATCGTAGTCCCAGTAATAACCGATCTTATGAGCCACGGTGGCGCCCTCTGGAAGCCACTTGGGCAGGATGTACTGTACGTAGTAGGCGATATCCCGCAGCACTCCCAACGTGTACTGGGTCCACTCTGGGTTGAAGAGCTGCCCCCGGTAGAGCCTGGCCAGAATGTCGTTTGTCTCCAGGGCTGTCAGGACGTTGGGAGCCGGGTCGGTCCCGCCGAAGTAAGGGATATGGTCGAAGTATGACACCTTCATCCCCCACGCCGTCATGAGCTCCCGCGCCCGGGCCACACCATCTTGGTAGGAGGGGAAGACCGCGTCGAGGAAGCGCTTCACTTCCGGCGGATAGCTGCCGCCGATGCCCCGCCAGATGCTGTAGGCCACGTCATCGGGTGAGGCGTTTCCAGCCTGAAACTCGCTGACGGCGGCAAAGAGGGCGAACATGTTGATGGTGCAGCCCGTCTTGTGCGGGGCGTTGCCGCCGATGGAGACCGTCTCGCCCGTCTGAAGGTCCGTCACGGCGATGGCGACGTCGATATCGCCCACCAAAGCCTGGTAGTCCAAGATCTCTTGCTGGAGCCTGTCCCGAAGGGCCAGCATTTCGCTGGCCAACCCCTGGTTCTCTGGGATATCGCCCGGGACGGCGGCCAGAGGGCCCGTCGGTTGGTCGCCCCCCACTTCCGGATCGCTGACCAAGGCCGCCGCGATCTGCTCGCCGGCCGCCACCAGAGGTGGAGGTGACGCCGTCGGCGTGGGCGTGGCGTTGACTTCGCGGGCGGCCGCCGCTGCGTCGCCCCCGCCGAGCTCCAGCCCGTCCGAGGGGCCCATCACCATGAGGGCGAGCAGGCCGAGAGCTAATAGGGTGAGAAGCGAGGTGAGGCACAGCTCAGCGGCGCTGGATAGCGCGCTCCTGGCCGCCGTCCGCTCTGCCTGCGCCTCCAATGTCTGAACCTTGAATCTCGCTTGCGCCTGCCGCCGTCGCCGGCGGCGAGCATCTCCTAGTACGGATAACGCCGCGATGACCGCCAGGGATACGAAAAGGGCTTTTAGTGCCCTTCTCACTGGCGAAACTCCCGTTCAGACAGCATGACGCTCGAAAAAGCGGACTGTTTCAAGTCTACACTTTATGTGCGACCGGCAGACTGATAGACTAACAGCGTGGCCCCCAGCCGTCTAGTACGGGAACTTCAGGCTGCCGTAGGCAGGCGCTGGGTGCTGCACGCCCCGGAAGACCTCATCGTATACGAGTACGACGCCACGATAGAGCGCGGCCTGCCGGAGGCCGTCGTCCTGCCCGGGAGCGCCGAAGAGGTGGCCGCGGTGGTCCGCATCGCCCGGTGCCACGGCGCGCCGGTCACGGCCAGGGGCGCTGGCACGGGCCTGTCCGGCGGCGCCATCCCCTGCGAGGGTGGCGTGGTCCTGGTGACCAGCCGCCTCAACCGCATCCTCGAACTGGACGTCGAGAACCGCATCGCCGTCGTCGAGCCGGGCGTCATCAATCTGCACGTCTCCGAGGCCGTGGCGCCCCACGGTCTGTTCTACGCTCCAGACCCTTCTAGCCAGAAGGCTTGCACCATCGGCGGCAACGTGGCCGAGAACGCGGGCGGCCCCCACTGTCTCCGTTACGGCACCACCACAAACCACGTCCTCGGCCTGGAGATCGTGACCGCCGATGGGGAGATCGTCTGGCTGGGCGGAAAGAACGGCGCGCCTTCTGGGTACGACCTTACGGGCGTCGTTGTGGGGTCGGAAGGGACGCTGGCCATAGTCACCAAGGCCGTTCTCAATCTCCTTTACCGGCCTGAATCCACCGTCACGCTACTGGCCATCTTCAACGAGGTGGACGAGGCTTCCAAGGCAGTATCGGCCATCATCGCCGCGGGCATCGTGCCTGCCGCGTTGGAGATGATGGACAAGAACGTGATGCAAGCGGTGGAGCCGGCCGTCCACGCTGGCTACCCGGCCGACGCTGGGGCTGTGCTGCTTATCGAGGTGGAGGGCCTGCGGGAGGACGCGCAAGACCAGTCCGCCCAGGTGGAAAGCATCTGCTACGAGCTAGGCGCCAGGGACGTCCGCATCGGCATCGCGCCGGAAGATCGAGAGCGATTGTGGGCGGGCCGCAAGGGCGCTTTGGGGGCCCTCGGCCGCCTGGCGCCGTCGTACTACATCCTCGACGGTGTGGTCCCCCGCACACGCCTCCCTGCCGTCCTCAGAGGCGTCTACGAAGCCTGCCAGCGGGCCGGCTTCCGCGTGGCCAACGTCTTCCACGCTGGCGATGGCAACCTGCACCCCAACATCATGTTCGACGAGCGGGAGCCCGGAGCCGTGGAGCGCGTCCTGGACCTGGGGGCCGAGATAATGCGCCTCTGCGTCGAAGCTGGCGGATCGATCACCGGCGAGCACGGGGTCGGCTACGAGAAGCGCGACTACATGTCCTGGATCTTCTCCGAGGACGACATGCAGGTTATGTCGCGCCTCAAGGCCGCCTTCGGTGCTGGGGAAAGCTTCAACCCTGCAAAGGTCTTCCCCACCAACCGCGGCTGCGGGGAGGTGTCCTCCCGCATGAGATCGGCCATCGCCAGGGCGGGGCCAGAAGCCTACGTGTAGTGACCAGACGCACAGCCAACATGTCTCCAGCATCAGCGATCCGGCGCGACCTCCAGTCCATCGTTGGGCGCGATCACCTGCTCGAGGCGCAAGAGGCCGAGGCCTTCGCGGTGGATGGAGTGGCGCCCCGGGCGGCTGTACGGCCCGGCAGGTACGATGAGGTGGCGGCCGTCGTGAGTTACTGCAACGCCGAGGGCCTGGCCGTCATCCCTTGGGGGACAGGCACGTTGATGGGCATCGGCAACATCCCCCGGCGCTACGACATCGCTTTGGATCTCTCCCGCCTGAACCAGGTGATCGAGCACGAGCCTGAGGACCTGACGGCCACCGTGCAGGCAGGGATCACCCTCGGGGCGCTGCGCCGGCATCTGCTGAAGTCCGGCCAGATGGCCCCTTTCGACCCCTCTCTACCCGACGCGGCGACGGTGGGCGGCCTCCTCGCC
>DAOUAG010000060.1:0-4433 GCA_034433815.1 Dehalococcoidia bacterium
TGGTGCCGTAATCGTGTGCGAAAATGTGCTTATGACGTGCAGGGCCGGCCCTCCTCGATGGTAGGAGGGGCGATTTTGTGTCTAAAAAGTGGTGCCCCCGGCGGGATTCGAACCCGCGATCTCCACCTTGAAAGGGTGGCGTCCTGGGCCTCTAGACGACGGGGGCCCGCACCTGCATTCTAGGCGATGGCTCAGGGGCCCAGCAAACAGCGCGAGATCTAGCGGTCGTGACGTCGTGGCCGTTGGCCGCGCTCGCCCGTGGGACCCTTGGCTGCCTCTACGGCCTGGGCGTAGGCGTGGGCGCCGGGGTCGGCGACGGCCCAGGGGTGGCGGTGGCTGTGACCGGCGCCGTGTCCAGGATGCGGACGTAGATGGCCTCCAAATCGCCCGATGGAGAGGGCCGACCCCATATGAGCGCTCGGCCGCCTGGGACAGGGTCCCCGGAGACGATCGTAGTGGAAGTGATCCGCACCTGGCCCGTGTCCACATCCCATGCAGCATCGCGGATGCTGCGGACGGCGGCCAACACCCTCGTTACGCCCGACTGGCCCGGCAGCTCGATGACCATGCTCCGGGCGGCACGCAGCTCCTGCCCTTCTCTTACCGCCTCGACGGCCACGAGACTGCCTTCCGGTGGCGCCCCAGCCCCGGCAGGAGGTGAGATGCGCAAGCCGCCCACCATCCAGGTGCCGGCTGGCGCCCCCTGCACGCGCCCCACGATGTGGAGGGCTGGCGCCTCCCGCTCCGATGCCAGTACAGTGATGCTGCTGGCAACGAGCTTACCGTTATCGATGGTGGCCTCCACCAGGACGCGGGCTCCTTTCGCGGCCTTGCCGGCCCGGGCGTCAACGGTGGCTCCAGACGTCTCGAAGGTCAACCCCCCCACGTTCCACTGGCTAGACTTGCTGCTCACTTCATCGGCGATGGTGCCCTCAAAAGTGAGGGAGTCGCTCTCGCCTGGGGCCTCGGCTGCCGCGGCCTTCACCGAGCTGGCCACGGTGCCTGCCTGGGTGGTCTCCAGCGTGACCTCTACCCGTTCGCCCACCTTCAGCTTGCCCGTCTGGATGGTCTGGGAGGAGAAAGGTATGAACTGGCCGCCGCTGAGCCAGATGCCGTTGTCTGTGACCTGCTGTATCTCTCCAGACACCAGTGCCCGGGTGGGCGGGGCGTCCACAGCGATGGTGGAGAGGCTGAGGGCCTGGAGCTCGCCGCCGGCGCCGACAGCCACGATCAACCTGGCGGTGGCGCCCTGTTGGAGGGCGGCACGGCCTATAGTGCGGTCGTCTATGCGGACGTCGAGGCCACCCACGTTCCAGATCCCTTCCGCAACGGGCGAAACCGCGCCTTCGATGTGGCGGATTCCGCCGGCAAGGTCTTGGGGGGTAATGGAGACGATGGCGCCCCCGCCTTGGAGGCGGGTGTTGTGGATAAGGGCCACCGCCCGGACGTACTCATCGCGAGCGGACGCCGCGACGTTCTCCCAGAGGGCTAGCAGGAGGTCTTCTTGCGCGGCCGACTGGTCACGAAGGCGGGCTCTTAGTGCGGCCTCCTGGGGTTCATCGGCCAGGATGTTTGCTGCCCGCTGATTACGGTCATACAGGGCGGAGAGTACGTTCGCCGGTATGCCCTTGTTCTTCTGCACCAGGGCCGTGATTTCGGCCACCCTCTCGTTGGACTGGTCGAGGAGGATCTCGGCCTCGTGGGAGTCATCGAAGACCAACCACAGGCGGGCGTCCTCCGTCCACAGCTTGACGCGGTAGAGGGGACTGTCAGGCAGGGCGTCCTGGGCGGCCAGGGCTGTGGCGCCGGTGCCTCCGATGACGGCGACGAGGAGCGCGGTGGCGATGGCCAACGGGCGCAACCATGCACCATAGTCGATGCCGGCTCCCCTTCGGCGGCCGCCGCGCCGAAGGTCTGCCGCTCGCGACCGGATCAGCTCCCAGGCCGTCTCCCTGGCCCAAGCCCGCGGCAGCTGCGGCGGCGTCCGGCCCACGCGCTGGGCCAGCGTCAGGAGCGGACGCAGACGCTCGGCGTGCCGGGGGTAACGGGCAAGGCACGCCTCTATGCTCTCGCCCCGCTGGAGGGCGGCCAAACACTCGTCGAGTACGGAACGGAAGGTGCGAATGCGCATCACCGGCCCTCCGGCTGTATGATCCGCCTCAACGCTAGCAGCGCGCGGTGCTGGAGCGACTTGATGGCGCCCTCGCTTCGGCCCATGATGCGGCCTATGGAGCGGTTATCGAACCCCTGGATGAACTTCAGGACGATCACCTGGCGTTGCTCGTCCGTCAGGTGCTTTAGGGCCACTTGAAGTTGACCCCTCTCCAGCGCTCGTTCAGCAAGCGACTGGGGGCTGGCCAGGGTGCTGGCTAGCGTCTCGCTGAGGTCTACCTCGCCGCGGCGCCGCCTTCTGCGGTGCAGGTCTATCAGGCGGTTGCGGGCTATGCGGAATAGCCAGGCGCCGAAGGGGAGGCCCCTAAAACTGTAAGAACGGATGGCTTCCACCATCTTGAGCATGACGTCGGAGGCCAGATCCTCCGCGGCGTGGATATCGCCGAGTTGCAGGAAGGCGTAGTTGTAGATCTTGGGGTAGTACATTTCGTACAACGCCCGCAGCGCCTCTTCGTCGTACTGCTGGGCACGACGGACCAGCTCCCATTCGGCGAGGGCTTCGCTGCCGGCCTTCTCCGCCGTCTCATCTGCCGCTGCCGGCGCAACCCTAGGCTGGTCGAGAGATTCTGCCAACCCTATCGTCCATACCGCTGCGTGCATGGCCTACCCGTAAAACGTCCGACGGCAGGCCATGGATACGCGCTCGTCATAACCACGCTACGGCCAGAGTCAGTCTGAGATGCCCAGGAGACGCCGCCGGGCGGCTTCATAGCGCTCTTTTGCCCGGGCTTCCCGGTTCAGAAGCCCCTTGAGCTGAGGTGGAGGCAACTGTTTTCCCTCTAGAAGGACCTCGTGCAACCTTACCAGCTGCTCCTGCCAAGCCCTGAAAGCGGCGCTATACTCGCGCTTGACCTCCTCCGTGGCCATCGTCCCCATCCTAATACCAAAGGGTAGTTTTTTGAAGATGCGGCCAGTTTCGGCCTATAGCCAGCGAGAACGTACGTCGCCTTCTATCCTGACATCTAGAAGCCGTGGTTCTTGGGAGGCCTGCGCCTCCCGCAGGGCATCGCCGATCTCGTCCGGGTGGTCTATGGCCGTCCCTTTGACGCCGAACCCGCCGGCTATCTGCACGAAGTCCACTCGCGGGTCTTCCAGGTCCATGGCGATGAAGCGCCGGCCGGCTGCTCCTTCACCCAGGTACTCGAGCATGTTCAGCTTTAGGATGCGGTAAGACGCGTTGTTGGCGATGACCCAGGTAACTGGAATCTTGTGGTGCGCCGCCGTCCACAGTGCTTGGATGGTGTAAAGGGCTGCGCCATCGCCGCAAACGGAGAGAACCGGGCGCTCCGGCCGCGCCAGCTTGATGCCGATGGGGTTGGGCATGCCTGGCCCCAGGCCACCGCCGATGGCGCGGAAGTGCCTTCCGGTGTCGGGGAACCGCAGGTAGCGCATCAGGTAACCACCGGCAGTGATGGACTCGTCGAAGAGGATCGTGCCGGGCAGCATGGCCGCGGCGATCTCGCTCATCATGCGGCCGGTCCCGATCGGTACGTTGTCCCATCGGGAGCGCGCCGCCGAGTCCAGCGCTTGTAGCAGTTGGTTAGCCATCGCTTCTACGGCGGCAGCGCGCCTTGCGGCGGCTTCTCGCTGGGCGGGGGTCTGCTTGCGCTGGACGGCGCCGAGGATGTCCCGGAGGGCGAGTCGAGGGTCTGCCACCAGGCCAATATCGATGCGCCAGTTCTTCCCAACCTCCCACGGGTTGAGATCGATGTGGATGATCTTGCTGTCTGGCGAGAAGGGTGATTCGTCCAAAGGGAAGAGGATGGGGATTAGGGGCGTGCCGATGGCCAGGACTACATCGGCGGAGGCCAGTTGGCCCTTCAGGGCTGCCGGCGAGACGACGTTCAGGAGGCCGGCATAGAGGGGGTGCTGCGAGGGAAACGGCAGCTCGGCGGAGAAGGAGGCATGGACCCTGGCGCCCAGCGCCTCGGCTAGAGCTACCAGGTCCTGCTGGCCCCCGCTTTCGGACACGCCGTCGCCACAGATGATGACAGGCGCCTCGCCGGCCAACAGGATTTCTGCGATGCGCTCCGTGGCCTCTTTGTCGGGCCTCGCTCGCGTGTCGGCGGGCAGGGAGGGGAAGATGGGGGCATCGCACTGTTCGTCCATCAGGTTAGCGGGGATCGAGATGAACGCGGGCCCCCGGGGCTGCTCTGCCGCCACCTTGAAAGCGCGGCGCAAGAGCACAGGTATCTCGCTGGCATCCTGCGCCTCGACCGCCCACTTGCACAGAGGTTGGGCCAGGCGCACCAGGTCTCCCG
>DAOUAG010000061.1:0-8523 GCA_034433815.1 Dehalococcoidia bacterium
CGGGTTATGGCGAGATACAAGAACGCGCCGGGGGGACGTCTGGGTAGACAAACAGCCCTCCGGCGCCGGTCGTGCTAGCGGTCGGATGCTATCTTCTTTCTATAGACCCTCCTTTCTCTAGACCGTGGCCCAATCTTCCGGCGCCGGGCGGGGGTCTAGACAGCGCCCGGCGATTGCTGGCGTCAGTTAGCGGACCGATACGGGCCGGCGAAGAAACGTAGGCAGATCGGTGTCATCACGGTGCTCAGCGGCCTCCATCCGCAAGCGCCGGAACTCCTCATCGCGGCTGTAGGCGTCGTACCCTTGCTGGGAGGCGAAGCCTACAGCGATGAGGGTAATCTTGACCTCATCCTCCAGGCTGGGGTCGGTGCTGGTGCCGAAGATGATCTCGGCCTCAGGGTCCACCACCTCCGCTATGACCTGGGCGGCCATGTTGAGTTCGTGCAGGCCGAGGCTTCCAGAAGAGGCAACGTTGAACAGGACACCCCGAGCCCCGTGGATGTTCACGTCCAGGAGGGGGCTAGCGATGGCTGCCTGGGCCGCATCGACGGCCCTGTTCTCTCCCTTGGCCCTGCCGATGGCCATAAGCGCCTGCCCGGCCCCAGACATTATGCGCCGCACGTCTGCGAAGTCCAGGTTGATATCGCCAGGGGTGGTTATGATCTCGGAGATGCCCTGGATCCCCTGTCGCAACACCTCATCGGCCATCAGGAACGACTGGGCCACCGTGACCTTCTGGTCGCACACGGCCACCAGGCGGTCGTTGGGGATGACGATGAGGGTGTCCACCTCCTGTTTGAGCTGGGCGATGCCTTCTTCGGCCTGGCGCCGGCGCTTGGCGCCCTCGAAGGCGAAGGGGGTGGTGACGACGGCGACAGTTAGGGCTCCGATATCGCGGGCCACCTGCGCCACGAGGGGTGCGGCTCCGGTGCCTGTGCCCCCGCCCATGCCGGCCGTTATGAACACCATGTCCGTGCCTTTCAGGGCGTCCTTTAGCTCCTCACGGGACTCCTCGGCGGCGGCGCGCCCCTTCTCCGGATCGCCCCCGACGCCCAGACCGCGGGTTATGCGATCGCCGATGCGGATTCGGGTCTGGGCCTCGCAGCGCATCAGGGCCTGGGCGTCCGTGTTGATCCCCACGAACTCCACGCCGGCGATCTTAGCCTGCACCATGCGGTTGACCGCGTTGCAGCCACCGCCGCCAACGCCTACGACCTTGATCGGCGGCAGGCCGTCCAACTCTGCTTTCGTCATATCCTTCGCTCCTTTCCCCTGCAACTCCGGTTATGCCTTTGTTATTTCGGTATTAGCGTCTTCAGCCAACGCCAGGCGGCCTCGAAGGCGCCGCCTAGCTGGAACTCGGGCAACCGTGGCGGGCCCTTGGGCCCGTGGCCGTTGTGTCCGTTGTGCTGGACAGCCCAGTGGAGGAGCCCGACGCTGGTGGCGTAGGCGGGACTGTTCAGGGAGTCGGCCAACCCATGGATCCCCTTGGGCACGCCGATGCGCACGGGCATGTGTAACAGCATCTCCGACAGGTCCGCGATGGCGGGCAAGTTGGCCGTGCCCCCGCTGAGGACCAGGCCCGCGGCGATCATCTCGTCGAAGCCGGCCCGCTTGACATCGATATAGATCATCTCCAGAACCTCCTCCACCCGGGCCTGGAGGATCTCCGCGATGCGGCGCCTCGGCACTTCCTTGGTGCGCTGGCCGCCGAAGGCTTCTACTTCGACTATCTCCTCTGCGTCCACCTGGCTGGGCAGCGCGCAGCCGAAGTTGACCTTGACCTCCTCGACGTGGGAGAAGGGCGCCCGCAGGCCGGCCACCAGGTCGTGAGTCAGGTGGTAGCCTCCTACCGGCAGGACGCAGGTGTGGAAGACGGTACCGTCCACAAAGACGGCTACGTCCGTCGTGCCCCCGCCGATATCGGCCAGTACCACGCCTTGCTGCTTCTCCTCCTCTTCCAGCACCGCCTCTGCCGCCGCCAGGGGGGCGAAAACCAGGTCTTCCACCTGCACCCCAGCGCTCTCGACGCATTGGGTCAGATTCTGAATGGCGGTTACCGAGCCGGTGACGATGTGGGTGTCCACGTCCAGCCTCTGGCCAAACATCCCCACGGGGTCGCTCACGTGGTCTTGGCCGTCCACCACGAAGGACCGGGCGATGGTGTGCAGGATCTCGCGGTTAGTGGGTAGGTTAAGGGACCGTGCGCCCTCGAGGGCACGCTCGATATCCTCCTCGGTGATGGGCCGCTGCTTTCCCGGAATGGTGGCGATGCCCCGATTGTTCATGGATTGGGCGTGGTTGCCGCCGATGCTGACGTAGGCCGCTAGGATGCGGCTGCCGCTGGAGCGCTCCGCCCGTTCGATGGAGGAGGCGATGGCCTCCGTGGCCTCCTGGATGTTGTCCACCATGCCCTTGCGCACCCCCTGAGAGGGAGTGATGCCGACCCCCAGGATGCGCAGATCTGCCTCCGGTGTAACTTCTGCCACCAGGGTGCAGATCTTGCTGCTACCCACGTCGATGGCGGCCACAATGTTGTCTCTCAAGCTCTCATCACCTCCTGCCTGTCATTGGAATGCAGGGCGGTCTCCAAAACGCAGATCCAGCACGTGCCCAGCCATCGCCTCACGGCCTAGCTCGGCCTCGATCGCCTGCCACACTGTCAGCTTGTAGTCCGTGTTCTGGCTGTCGCCGATAACCACCCGGTACCCGGCATCGGCTTGCAGGACGAGCCCAGTATCCATGGAGTACTCGATGGAGGTGATGTTCAGGCCCAAGCGCGAGGGGATCTGGTCCATTAAGGCCTGCGCCAGGCGCACAGCGTCAGCATCGGTGCGGTCGCCGGGAACCAGACGCACGGGCGGGCCCACATCCTTGATCAACGGCGCGCCCTCGGGGGGTTGCACGCCCTCTAGCACAACACCGTCGGCGTCGATGGCGTAGACCTTGTCGCCGGACTGCCAGTAGCCCCAGGGCGTTCTCTCCGTAACGGTGATCCGGATCGTCTGGGGCCAGCGCCGGGCGATCTTCACATCGGCGACCATCGGCAGGTAGCGGATGCGCTGCTCGGCGCCGTCCAACCCGAGGCGCAGCATGCTCTTGCCTTCGAGCCCTGCCAGCTCGCGGATCTGGTTCGCATCCGTGACGCTGGCGCCGGTTACCTGAACGTGCTGCACCCGCAGCGCCGGCGACCGGTAGAGGGCGATGAGGCCCGTCGCCAAGAGCAGAGCGATCAGCGTCAGGCCGACCCTCCGCCAGCGGATGCGCCGCAGGCGGCGTTCCGCGCGCTCGTCCATCAAGATGTGGCCCCGGAGCGGGCGGCGCGCAGAGGTGGCGTAGGGTGGTCGGCGGTTGTCAGAGGGCACGGCGCTTCTCTCCGTGGCGCTCCAGCGCCAGCTCGATGAGCCTTGTGATGAGATCCTGGTAAGAGAGGCCGGCATGCTCCCAAAGCTTCGGGTACATGCTCATGGGCGTAAAACCCGGGATGGTGTTGATCTCGTTGAGGTAGAACCGGCCGTCTGGCGTGAGGAAGAAGTCGATCCGTGCCAGGCCGGCGCAGTCGATGGCCTTATAGGCCTCGATGGCCGTGGCCCGTATGCTGTTCGCTATTCCTTCCGGCACATCGGCCGGGATGTGCAGCTGGGTGCTGGGGTCGTCGTACTTGGCGCGGTAGTCGTAGAACTCGCCGCGGTAGGTGATCTCGCCCAGCGGTGATGCTTCCGGATCGTCGTTGCCCAGGATGGCTACCTCGACCTCCCGGCCGGCGATGGCCTTCTCCACCAGGGCCTTGCGGTCGAACTTGAAGGCTTCATCCAGGGCGGCCTCCAGGTCTTCGCGGGAGGTAGCGCGGGAGGTGCCGATGCTGGAACCGCCGTTGGCAGGCTTGACGAAACAGGGGTAGCCGATGGTGGCCTCCGCGGCCCGCATGGCGGCCTCCCGGTCCCGTCTCCACTGGGAAAGTAGCACCTGCACGTCATCAGCCACGGGGAAGCCGTGGTGGCGGAAGAAGCTCTTCTGGAGGGCCTTGTCCATGCCGATGGCGCTGGCGGCGACACCGGCGCCTACGTAAGGGATGCCAGCCAGCTCCAGCAAGCCCTGGAGGGTGCCGTCTTCCCCGTTGATGCCGTGGATGAGGGGGAAGGCCACATCGATGCGCCGCAGGGCTGAAAGGGCCTGGATCCGGTACAAGATGCCGTCGCCCAAAGGCTCCTCCAGCCCGCGGAGCCGTTCGGAGCGGATTCGGGCCAGCGCCCGTTGCGTCTGGGCCGGAGTCAGCCAAGTGCCCTGGCGGGTGACACCGATGGGCACCGGCTGGAAGCGGGTGGTGTCCATGGCCGCCATGACGCCCTGGGCCGAAACGACGGAAACCTCGTGCTCGGCCGAGCGGCCGCCGAAGAGGATTCCCACCCTGAGCTTGGTCTTAGGGGCGCTGGTCATTCGAACTCACCCACCATCACGACCTCGGTCTCCAGGGCGATGCCGAAACGCTCATCCACTCTGGCCTGGGCCAGCTCGATGAGGGAGCGGATGTCCTTGGCGCTGGCGTTACCGAGGTTGAGGATGAAGTTGGCGTGCAGCTCCGAGAACTGCGCCCCCCCGATGCGGTAGCCCCGGAGCCCGACCTGGTCCACATACCACCAGGCGGGATGATCCGGCGGGTTCTTGAAGACGGAGCCGCAGTTGCGCCCCGGGGGCTGGCTAGCCTTCCGCTGCCGGTCCATTTCCCGGAGCCTAGCCTTGAGGGAGGCTGCGTCGCCCCGGCCGAGGCGCAGGTCGACGGAGAGGACGATGTGATCGCCCAGGGCGCCGCCGCTGGCAAGGGCGCTGCCGCGGTAGGTCAGGGCCAGATCCTGCGCCGGCACCTCGATGACGTTGCCCTCGCCATCGCACAGCCGGGCCGCCTTAAGCACGTCTGCCAGGGACCAGCCGTAGGCCCCAGCGTTGGTCACCACGGCGCCGCCCAAGGAGCCCGGGATGCCGCAGGCCCACTCGATGCCGGAGAAGCCAGCCGCGGATAGTCGCCTGGCCAGGCTCGCGAAGCTCACCCCGCTAGCCACCCGTACCCTGAAGCCGGCACCGTTGGGATACGGCCCCTCGACCTGGCGCGTACGGTTTTCGATGGTGAGGCCGCGGACGCCTCCATCGCCGACTAGGATGTTGGAGCCTGCCCCGAAGACGAATACCGGCACCTCGTACCTGCGGGCTGTGGCATAGGCCAGGCGCAACTGTTCTTCGCTGCGGGCCACCAAGAAGAAGTCGGCCGGGCCGCCTACGCCGAAGGTCACGTGGCGGGAGAGGGGCTCGTTCAGGCGCACAGGCCCGATGCGTCGGAGCTCCGCTGCGAACTCGCTGCTCATCGGCCGCCCTCCAGTGCCCGCAAGACTAGAGGCCCAGCCTTGTCGACGTCCCCAGCGCCGATGGTGAAGAACACGTCGCCCGGCTCTAGGATGGCTGCCACGGCCTCAGCCGCCTCGGACACAGCGCCGGCGTAGTGGGCGGGAGGCGTGTGGATGTGCCGCGCCAGCTCCCGGGCATCCATGCCCGCGGATGGCTCCTCCCGGGCCGGGTAAGTATCCGCTACGAACAGGACGTCGCAGCCTTCGAAGCACGTCTTGAAGCCTTCCAGGAGGTAGGTGGTACGGGAGTAGGTGTGGGGCTGGAACAAGCAGACCAGGCGGCGGCCTGGGAAGCGCTCCCTCGCGGCCGCCAGCGTGGAGCGGATCTCCGTAGGGTGGTGGGCGTAATCGTCCATCACGGTTACGCCCTTGGCCTCTCCTACAAATTCGAAGCGCCGCCGGGCACCACGGAAGTCTCGCAGCGCTTGCCGGACCTGCTCGCCGGGCAGCCCCAGGATGTGGCTCACCGCCAGCGCGCCGAGATAGTTGCTGATGTTGTGGACGCCAGGCAGAGCCGTTTCCACTACCCCCCAGACTTGTTTACGGAATTTTACCACAAAAGTTGACCTGTCTATACCCTTTGACAGTATGTTTTCCACATTCCAGTCCGCCTCTGGATGCAGACCGTAGGAGACGACGTGGACGGGGTGGATCACGTCGTCTCCCACGGTCGGGGGAAGGGGGGCCGGCGTCGCCGGCAGACAGGCCTGCAGGGCAGGGGAATCCCGGCAGGCTACGATGTAACCGGAGTTTTCCACTTGGGAGAGAAACTGGCGGAAGGCCGCCGCCAGCTTCTCGAAGGAGCCGTAGAAGTCCAGGTGGTCCGGCTCCAGGTTGGTGACCAGGGCGATGTAGGGGCGGTAGTTGAGGAAGGCGGCATCGAACTCATCGGCCTCGACGACGAAGTGGGGGCCATCGCCCGGCGCCGCGTTTGTGCCCAGGTCCACGGACTCGCCCCCCAGCATGAACGTGGGAGCGAGGCCGCAGCGGACCAGGATAAAGGCGATCAGCGTGGAGGTGGTGGTCTTGCCGTGGCTGCCGGCAACGGCGATGATCTTCTTCCCTTCCATCAGCCGGGCCACCATCTGGGCTCGCTTAATGGTGGGAATACCGCGCCTGCGGGCCTCCACCAGCTCCGGGTTATCGTCGTGGGCGGCCGATGTGTAGACCACCAGTTGGGCGTCATCGATGTTGGCGGCGGCGTGACCCTGGTATACGGTGACGCCTATCTCTTCCAGGCGCTGGGTAAGTGGCGTGAGGGCCACATCGGAGCCCGTCACCAGGTGCCCTCTAGCCCTCAGGATCTTGGCGATCCCTGACATGTGGATGCCGCCGGCGCCCACCAGGTGGACGCGCTCAGGGATGGAGGCCACAGCCGTCTCACTCATGCCTGCGCGTCTCCGGCGAGCTCCAGTAGGATGCGGGCGATGCGCCTGGCCGCGTCGGGGCGGGCCAGCCGCCGAGCAGCCTCGCGCATGGAGCGCAAGCGCTCCTCGTCGTTCAACAGGTGGCCCACCAGGGGCAGCATGTGGGCCAGGTCGGCGTCGTCCAGGACGACGGCAGCGCCGTGCTCCTGAAGATAGCGGGCGTTTATCCGTTGGTGGCCGCCAGCGTAAGGGTAGGGGACGAGGATGGCCGGCAGGCCGGCGGCGGGCAGCTCCCCCAGGACCGAGGCCCCGGCCCGGCACACGGCCAGATCGGCAGCGGCCATGGCCCAAGGGGTCTCCTCGTGCAGGTAGGCGAACAGGTGGTAGCGTTCCCGCAGGTCCTGCGGCAGGCCGTCCCGTATCTCGGCCAACCATGGCTCGTCAGCGTGGCCGCAGAGGTGGACGACCTCGCACAGCTCCAGTAGGCCCGGCAGATCAGCGGCGACGGCCCGGTTGATGCTGTGGGCGCCCTGCGAGGCTCCCGTCACCAACAGTACCTTCTCCTCGGGATCCAGCCCCAGGCGCCGCCGCCCCTCGCCCCGCTCCGCTTGCCAGAACTCCTCTCTCACCGGGTAGCCCGTGACGACGGTTTTGCTGGCCGGGAGCCGCCGCAAGGCCTCCACGGCAGTGACGGCCACCCTGCGGGCCAGCTTGGCGATGGCTCGCACTGCCCAGCCGGGGTAGAGATCCGGCAGGTACAGCGCCACGGGAATGCCTCGGCTCCGGGCCGCTACGGCCACGGGGAAGCTGGCGTAGCCCCCGGTGGAGAGGACCACCTGGGGCATGAACTCCCGCAGGATGGCCCTGGCCTGGCGCACGCCGACTGACATGCTCACCGCGTTGATGGCCATCTCCCAGGGCAGGCGTCCGCGGATGGGCGCCGCCGATATGGTGCGTATGGGCAAACCGGCATGCTGGACGATGCCGGTCTCGGCGCCGCCAGACGACCCGACGTAGAGGATGTCCAACGTTCGCTCCGGCGCTAGCTCCCGTCGCAGCGCGCTGGCCACGGCCAGTGCAGGGTAGACGTGGCCGCCGGTGCCTCCGCCACAAAGGACCAGCCTCATGCCCCGTACCTCCCGTAGGCTGCGCGGCGACTCGCGGCCCGCTGTCTGCGCCCAGGCCCGCCAAGGCCAGAGTTCGCAGCTCGCTCCCGTTCTAGGAAGGACACATCCGAGGTGTAACGGGAGATGCTGAGAAGTATGCCCACGGCCGCTAGCACCATGATCAGCGATGAACCGCCGTAGCTGAGGAAGGGCAGGGGCACACCTGTGAGGGGGATGGTGCGGGTGATGCCGCCAATGTTGATCAGCGTCTGATAGGAGATCCAACTAACGATCCCGATGCCCAGCAGCATGGCGAAGCGGTCGCGCGATCGGATGGTGACGAGCAGGGCCCGATAAACGAAGAAGGCGAAGAGGGCGAGGATGGCCAGGAGCCCGATGAAGCCCAGCTCCTCGCCCAAGATGGCGAAGATGCCGTCAGTGTGCGAACCGGGGACGTAGAAGAACTTCTGGCGGCTCTCGCTCCAGCCGAGGCCCGCGGGCCCGCCGCTGCCCAGGGCGATGAGGAGCTGGAGGATCTGGAAGCCAACGCCCTGGGGGTCGGACTCCGGGTCCATGAAGCTCACCAACCGGTCCAGCTGGTAGTCCCTCTGGTTGATCACAACGTAGCTAATGAAGCCGCCCACAGCGATGAGG
>DAOUAG010000062.1:0-19579 GCA_034433815.1 Dehalococcoidia bacterium
GGTTGTTGGACCCTAGCGACTTGGCCACCGCATCCTTGACGCCGGCCATTTCCAGTACGGCCCGGACGCCGCCGCCAGCGATGAGCCCAGTGCCCGGCGGGGCCGGCTTGATCAGCACCTTGGCCGCGCCGAAGCGTACGAGAAGGGGGTGAGGGATCGTCGTACCGCGCAAGGGGACCCTGATGAGGTGCTTGCGGGCGATGGTCCCCGCCTTGCGGATAGCCTCTGGCACCTCCGTTGCCTTGCCCATGGCGGCCCCCACGTGACCGGCCATGTCTCCTACCACCACGATGGCCGTGAAATGGAACCGCCGGCCACCCTTCATCACCTTGGCCACGCGATTGATAAAGACCACCTTCTCGGCGAGATCCATATCGGCGGTCTCGATCCGCTCTTTCTTGGCGATGTACCTACGCGGGTTAGACATGTCTCCCTCTGCTCCAGGACCCCATCAAAAGTTGAGCCCGCCCTTGCGGGCTGCCTCCGCCAGGGCCTTGACCCGTCCGTGATACCGAAAGCCGCCCCGGTCGAAGACCACCTGTGTGATCCCCTTCTCGGTAGCTTTCTTCGCGATGGCGGCGCCCACCAGCTCGGCCACCTGGGTCTTGGTCTTCTTGTCAGTGGCCTTCCTCACCTCTGGCTCGACATCGGCTGCAGCCACCAGGGTGTGCCCAACGGTGTCGTCGATGATCTGGGCGTAGATGTGGTTCAGGCTCCGGAACACGGCCAGCCGCGGCCGCTCCGGCGTGCCCACGATGCGCTTGCGCACCCTGGCGTGCCTTCTCAGTCTCGCTGCTCTTGCCGTCTTGGTCTTCTTCATCGTCCGCCGTCCTAGTGGGTGGCCTTGCCCGCCTTGCCCGCCTTCCGGCGCACGTACTCGCCGACATAGCGGATTCCCTTGCCCTTGTACGGCTCCGGGGGCCGAATCTTGCGGACATCGGCCGCCACCTGCCCTACCTGCTCCTTGTCGATGCCCTTCACGATGATCCGTGAGGTGCCCTCCACCTCGAACTGGATGTTAGGCGGTGGCGATATCTGCACAGGGTGGGAGAAGCCGATGGCCAGCACCAGATCCTTCCCTTGTATTTGGGCCCGATAGCCCACCCCTTGCATCTCCAGCGTCTTGCTGAAGCCCTCGCTCACTCCTCGCACCATGTTGTCCACCAGCGTCCGGGTCAGGCCATGCATCGCCCGGTGCCGCGGCTGGTCGCTGGGCCGCGAGATCAGGATCTCGCCGTCGCGCTGCTCGATGCGCATCTCAGGGTTCAGCTCCCGGCTCAGCTCGCCTTTCGGGCCCTTCACCGTTAGCCTGTTGCCCTGGATATCGACCGTGACGCCCTTGGGCACGGGGATGGGTTTCCTACCTATGCGCGACATCTCTCATCACCACACGTAACACAACACTTCGCCGCCGACTCCACGCGCCCTGGCCTCCTTGCCCGTCATGACCCCCTGGGGCGTGGAAAGGATAGCGATGCCCAGGCCGCCGTAGACGCGGGGAATCTCGCCGCGGCCGGCGTACACTCGTAGACCCGGCTTGCTAACGCGCTCGATGCCGGCGATGGCCGGCTCCCGGCTCTGGTTGTAGGCCAGATGGACGCGGATGGTCTTGTGGCTGCCCTCGGTCCGAACCTCGTAGCCGCCTATGTAGCCCTCCCGCTTCAGCACCTGAACGATGGCCTCCTTCAGCTTGGAGGCAGGCACATCGACATAGTCGTGCCGGGCCATCAGGCCGTTTCGGATCCTGGTGAGCATATCGGCGATGGGATCAGTGACCATATCTATCTACCAGCTAGACTTCTTCACGCCCGGTAGGTGCCCTTCCAGGGCCAACTGCCGGAAGCAGATGCGGCACAGCCCGAACTTGCGGATATAGGCCCGCGGGCGGCCGCAGAGGCGGCAGCGGTTGCGGTGCCGCACCGGGAACTTGGGCTCCTTGTGGAACGTCTTTTCGTATAGCGCCTTCCGGGTCATAACCGTTCTTCCTCGCTAACCACGCTTGGCGAAGGGCATACCTAGGAGCTCCAGGAGCCGCTTGCCCTCTTCATCGGTCCGAGCGGTTGTGCAGATCGTTACCTGAAGCCCCCGAATCTTATCGATCTTGTCGTACTCGATCTCGGGGTAGATCACCTGTTCCCGGATGCCCAGGCTGTAGTTCCCCCGGCCATCGAAGGAGTTGGGAGATACGCCCTGGAAGTCGCGGATCCTGGGCAGGGCCGCGTTGATGGTGCGGTCCAAGAACTCCCACATGCGGTCGCCCCGGAGGGTGACCATTAGCCCGATGGGCATTCCGGCCCGCAACTTGAAGTTGGAGATGGACTTCTTGGCCCGCGTTATCACGGGGCGTTGCCCGGTGATGATGCTGATGTCCTGAGACGCTGCCTCCAGCGCCTTGGCGTTCTGCACCGCCTCCCCCAAGCCCACGTTGACCGTGACCTTCTCCACCCGGGGCGCTTGCATCACGTTCCGGTATCCGAACTCCTTCATGAGGGCCGGTAGCACCTCGTCCTTGTAGCGCTCCTTAAGCCGTGGGGCCATCGCTCTTCACCCTAATCCAGGTTAGCGTCACAGCGCTTGCAGTAACGAACTTTATTGCCGGCGGGCAACACGCGAAATCCCACCCGCGCCGGCTTGTTGCAGGAGGCGCAGAGGACGGCGACGTTGGCCCAGGAGATGGGGGCCTCCCGCTCGATGATGCCCCCTGGCTTCTGGGGCCCCCGCGGCTTCATGTGCCGCTTGACCACGTTGACGCCGGCCACGATTACCTTGCCGTACTCCGGCCTGCCAAAGGGATCGGTCCGCTTTCCCGGGGGGATCACCTTGCGCACCACCCCTGTACGCCCGCGGTCCTTACCCTTCAGGACTATGACGTTGTCCTCTCGCCTCACCTTGTTCATAGTCAAACCACTTCCGGAGCCAGCGATACGATCTTCATGAAGTTGCGCTCCCGGAGCTCACGGGCCACAGGGCCGAAGATGCGGGTGCCCTTAGGGTTAAAGGCATCGGACAGGATCACGGCCGCGTTCTCATCGAAGCGGATGTAGGAACCATCGCTCCGCCGGTACGGCTGGGCAGCCCGCACCACGACGGCCCGCACGACATCCCCTTTCTTCACCGAACCAGCCGGCGCCGCCTGCTTCACCGACGCCACGATGACGTCGCCCACGGTGCCGTACCTCCGCCGGGAACCACCCATAACCTGGATGCACATGAGCTGCCTGGCGCCGGTGTTATCCGCCACCTTGAGCCGAGAGTACTGCTGGATCACCCTTGCCCCTCCTGAGACTCTGGTTCTTCGACCGCCGGCGCGGCCTCATCCGCAGCCGCCTCGGCGGACGCCGTTGCCACGTCCTCTGCCTCTGAGGAAGCCTCCTCCCCTTGGCTGGACGGCTCCCCGGCCGGCTCCTGTCCGGAAGCCGCAACAGCCGGCTCGACGGCCTCGACCGACGCCACCGGCCCGGGATCCTCTGCCGGCGTTGGGGCCGGTTCCGAAGGCACAGCGGCCGGCTCCGGCGTCGCGACGGGGATCTCCTCTGGCTTCACTTCGCCGAGGAGGTCCAGGTCGATGGACGCGGCCGCCACCTCCGGCAGTTCGCTCTTGGCCAGAACCTCCACCACCCGCCAGCGCTTGCGCCGGGAGATGGGGCGCGACTCCACGATGCGCACCCGGTCGCCCAGGCGCGCCTCTTCCGCCTCGTCATGGGCCATGAAGCGTCTAATGCGGCGCACCCTCTTCTTGTAAAGCGGATGGCGGAAGTGGGACTCCACGGCCACCACCACCGTCTTCTGCATCTTATCGCTGACCACGGTGCCTTCCCGCACCTTGCGGCCGCCGTACTTGCCACCCCGGGCCGTCACGATGCCGCTCCCTTCTCCTGCAATTTCGCGAGCTGACGCTGGCGCTGGATGGTCTTGAGCCGCGCGATCTGCCTCCGCGTCCGGGGCAGCTCCCGGTGGTTGGTGAGCTGCAAGGTGGCCCTTTGCAGGCGCATGGAGAACAGGCGGCGATAGGCCTCGTTCAGCTCCTTGGCCAGAGCCTCGTCAGACAGTTTCCGTATCTCAGCGATCTTGGTCTTGGGCTTCTTAGCCATCGCTACGTCTCCGTGCGGACCACGAAGCGGGTGGGCACCGGCAGCTTGTGAGCAGCCAACCGCATCGCCTCACGGGCGATGTCCTCTCGCACACCAGCGATCTCGTAGATGATGCGGCCGGGACGCACGACAGCCACCCACGCCTCGACGGGGCCTTTGCCGCTGCCCTGGCGCACCTCTAGGGGCTTCTTGGTGATGGGCTTATCTGGAAAGACACGGATCCACAGCTTGCCACCGCGGCGAACGTAGCGCGTGATGGCGCGACGGCCCGCCTCGATCTGCCGCGCCGTCATCCAACAGGGACCCAGCGCCTGGAGACCATAGTCCCCGAAGGCCACCGTGTTGCCGCTGCTGGCTTGGCCGCGCATCCGGCCCCTCTGCATCTTGCGAAACTTGGTGCGTTTAGGCTGTAGCATCGTCTGCCCCTTCCGGAATCTCCAGTATGGGGCCGGGATCCGCCGATGGCTCGTCGCCGGCTAGGGGTGGGGCGGCCACTGCGAGGCCGCCAGCTTCCGCCGCCTCCGCCTCCGCCGCAGCGGCGGCGGCCCGCGCCCGCTCCTCTCGCTCCGAAATCCGGTCGCCCTTGTAGATCCAGACCTTGACTCCTATGCGCCCCAAGGTGGTGTGGGCTTCCGCCGTCCCGTAATCTACGTCTGCTTTCAGGGTGTGCAGCGGCACCCGCCCCTGGCGCTCTTGGTCCTTTCGCGACATGTCCGCTCCGCCGAGCCGCCCGCTGACCTTGATGCGCACGCCATGGGCACCGCGCTGCATGGCGCGCAGGGCCGCCTGCTTGATGGCCCGGCGGTGGGACACGCGGCGCTCGATCTGCTCCGCCACCGCCTTGGCCACCAGCGGCGCCTCCAGCTCCGGCAGCCGCACCTCCACTATGTTGACGCGCACCCGCTTCCCGGTGATCTGTTCCAGACTGTTCCGCAGTTCGTCCACCCGCTGGCCACCGCGGCCGATGACGATCCCCGGCCGGGCCGTGTGCACCGTCACCGTGACCTGGTTCGAGTTGCGCTCGATCTCGATACGCGCGATGCCAGCATCAGGCAGCATGTCCGCGATGGTGCGGCGGATGGCGATGTCCTCGTGCAAGAGGCTGGTGTAATCCTTCTTTTTGGCGTACCACTTGCTGTTCCAGTCGTAGATATAGCCTAGCCGGAAGCCGTGGGGGTGTACTTTCTGGCCCATGCTATCGCGCCTCTTCCACTACGATGGTGATGTTGCTGCGGCGCCGCCGGATGATGTCCGCGCGGCCGCGGGCCCGGGGCATCATGCGGCGGAAGCTTATGCCATCGCCGGCGAAGGCCTGGGTGACCCGCAGCCGGCGGGGGTCCATACTGTAGTTGTTTTCGGCGTTGGCGGCAGCAGAGCGCACGGCCTTGGCCACCAGCCTGGCGTGAGGCGTTTGCATGAATCGTAGCAGCGCCATGGCCTCATCCACCCGCTTCCCGCGGATCTCATCCAGGATGAGGCTCAGCTTCTTCGGCGCCACCGGCGCCCCGCGAGTGAAGGACCGCACCTCCATGGCTACTTCTTCCTCACCTGGCTCACCTGCGCCGAGCGGCTGGTGTGGCCCCGAAAGGTTCTGGTGGGCGCGAACTCGCCCAGCTTGTGGCCCACCATGTTCTCGGTGATGAAGATGGGCACGTGCCGCCGTCCATCGTGCACAGCGATGGTGAGGCCCACCATTTCAGGCAGGATGGTGGACCGACGCGACCAGGTCTTGATCACCGTCTTCTGGCCGGACTGCTGCACGCGCATGACCTTCTCGATGAGCTTGGCGTCGGCGAAGGGGCCCTTCTTAGTGGATCGTGACATGGCTAGACCTCGTACCTGCGGCGCACGATGTACTTGTTGGTGTCCTTGCGCCGCCGCGTCCTGTAGCCAAGGGTTGGCTTGCCCCAGGGCGTCTTGGGCGAGGGCATGCCGATGGGCGCCCTGCCTTCGCCTCCACCGTGGGGGTGATCCCTGGGGTTCATGACGGTGCCGCGCACGTGAGGCCTTCGACCCTTGAGCCGGCTACGGCCCGCGCGGCCCAGCTTCACCTGACTGTGCTCCACGTTGCCGACTTGCCCGATGGTGGCCATGCAGTCTGCCCAGATGCGGCGCACCTCCCCCGAGGGCAGGCGCACCAGGGCGTAGTCCTCTTCGCGGGCCAGGAGCTGAGCCGCCGTCCCAGCGCCCCGTACCAGCTGGGCACCTTTGCCCAGGTGTAGCTCCAGATTGTGGATCGTCGTCCCCGATGGTATGTTCCTCAGCGGCAAGGCGTTGCCCGGCTTGATCTCTGCGTCAGGGCCCGACATGACGATATCGCCGACCTTCAGGCCGAGAGGCCAGAGGATGTACCTCTTCTCGCCGTCGACGTAGTGAATCAAGGCGATTCGCGCCGAGCGGTTGGGGTCGTACTCAATGGAAACGACCTTGCCCGGCACACCGATCTTATCGCGTTTGAAATCGATGATGCGCAGCCGACGCTTGGCGCCGCCGCCACGGAAGCGCACTGTAATGCGTCCTTGGTTGTTGCGCCCGCCGGTGCTCTTCTTGGAGACAACGAGGGATTTCTCCGGCTTGGAGCGGGTGATCTCCTCGAAAGTGTAGCCCGTCGCTCCGCGCCGGCCGGGCGAGGTTGGCTTGTATTGCTTGATCCCCATCAGACGCCCTCGAACAGCTCCAGCTTATAACCCTCGGCCAGCGTTACCACGGCCTTCTTCCAGTCCGGGGCGTGCTTGATCCTGTTACCCCGGATCCGGCGGGGTTTCCCCTTGACGTTTATGATGTTCACGCTAGCGACCTTGACGTCGAAGCCCTTCTCCACTGCCTCTTTCACCATGGCCTTGTTGGCCTGCCGTTGAACCTCGAAGACGTACTTGTTCTCGCCCCCCAGGCGGGTGGCCTTCTCGGTGATCAGAGGCCGGATCAGAACGTCGAGAGGGTGCAGCTCCTTCGGCATGGCCTAGCCCTCCCCCTCTTTAGCCTTCTTCGCCCGGCGGCGGGGCTTCGCCTCCGAGCCAGCCGCGTCGCCCGCGGCCTCCGCTTCCGGCGCAGCCGTGGCCTCGGGAGCCGCCTCTGCTGAGGGCCTCCTGCTGGCCCGCGCAGCCCTGGGCTTGGGAGCCTCAACCGCCGGTTCCGGCGCCTCAGCCTCGGCGGCGCCAGCCGGAGCGGCTTCAGCCGCGGGGGCTTCTGCCGCCTTGGCGCGGGCCCGCGGCCTGGCCGCAGGCTTGGACTCCGCGGGTGCAGGAGCCTCGGGCGCTGGCTTCCGGCCCCACAGGCGCTCGGCCACGCGCACCGCTTCTTCCGTCATCAGGACGCCCGCATGGTCCATCATGTCGGCGACGTTGAGGTAGGCGGCCGGGAGCACCTTCGTCTTCTCCAGGTTTCGGGCGCTGACCAGGACGTTCCGGTCCGGCGCGCCCGTTACGATGAGAGCCGATCGCTGGATGCCGACGTTATGCAATACCCGGAGGATCTCTTTCGTCTTGGGCCTCTCCAGAGAGAGCTGGTCGACGACCACCAGTTGGCCATCAGCCACTTTGCCCGAAAGGGCAGAGCGGATGGCCAGTCGGCGCATCTTCTTGGGCAGCGATTGGCTGTAGTCGCGGGGTTTAGGACCGAAAACGATCCCGCCTCCCACGTGGTGCGGCGCCCTGATGCTGCCCTGGCGGGCCCGGCCCGTGTACTTCTGCATGCGGATCTTGCGGGTGCTGCCGGCGACCTCGCCCCGGGTCTTGGTTTGTGCCGTGCCCCAGCGCTGGTTGTTGCGCTGGGCGACGTAGGCCTGGTGCAACACCGCCACGTTGGGCGTTATGCCGAAGACGCTGTCGTCCACCTCGATGGTCCGCAGCTCCTGGCCCTCAGTGTTGAGAACTGGCAGCTTCATCGCCGGGCCTTCCCCCGCGGCGAACGCCGCACCTTCAAGAGCGCGCCCTCATTCCCTGGCACGGCGCCCCGTACCATCAAGATGCCCTTCTCCGGGTCGGAGCGCACGACCTTCAGGTTCTTCACCGTCACCTGGTTGGTGCCCATGTGACCCGCCATCTTCAGGCCCTTGATGACGCGGCCCGGGTCCGTGCCGGAGCCGATGGAGCCAGGAGCCCGCGCCCGGTCTGATTGTCCGTGGGTCTTGGGGCCGCCACGAAACCCATGGCGCTTCATCACGCCGGCGAAACCGCGCCCCTTGGAAGGACCCGAAATGTCCACCAGGTCCCCGGGCTCGAAAATCTCGCAGCCTACCTTCTTCCCTACCTCCCACTCGGCGATGTTGTCGACCCTCACCTCGCGGAGGTACCGGAAGTTGCCCAGGCCCTTCATATGCCCCTTGAGGGGCAAGGTCACCCTCTTGCGGGATCCGAAGCCCAACTGCACAGCCTCGTACCCGTCCCGCTCCTTGGTCTTCACCTGAACGACGGTGCAGGGCGAGGCATCGATGACCGTCACCGGAACGACGGTGCCGTCGGCCTCGAAGATCTGGGTCATGCCCAGCTTCCGTCCCAGAATGCCTTCGATGCTCATAGTTTGATCTCGATGTCCACCCCTGAGGGGAGCTGGAGCCGCATGAGGGCGTCCACCGTCTTGGATGTCGGCTCTAGGATGTCGATGATGCGCTTGTGGGTGCGGATCTCGAACTGCTCCCGGGAGTCCTTATCGATGTGAGGCGACCGGATGACGCAGAACTTCTGGATCTCCGTGGGCAGGGGTATGGGACCCGCGACCGCCGCGCCCGTACGCTCTGCCGCCTCGACGATCTGAACGGCCGACTGGTCCAATATGCGGTGGTCGAAGGCCTTTAAGCGAATTCGGATCTTCTGGCGGGCCATGGTCTATCTCCGGACTGCTCCCGTCATCCTGCCGGCGGTAATCTGCTCCGCCAAGTTTGCAGGGAGCTCCTGGTAGTGGTCAAACTCCATCGTGTAACTGGCCCGCCCCTGGGTGATGGAACGCAGCGCCGTGGCGTAGCCGAACATCTCGGCCAAGGGCACGTGGGCCACGATAACCCGTAGGTGGCCCCGGTGGTCCACATCCGTTACGTGGCCTCGGCGCGAGCTGATATCGCTGAGCACGTCACCGAAGAACTGGTCAGGAGTGGCTATCTCCACCTTCATCACAGGCTCCAGGAGGACGGGCTTGGCACGCTTGAGCGCCTCCTGGATGCCGAGGGAGCCCGCCATCTTGAAGGCCAGCTCCGAAGAGTCCACGGGGTGGTACTGCCCATCGACCAGAGCCACCTTCACATCGATGACGGGATACCCGGCCAAGACCCCGGTCTCCAGCGCCTCCCGGACTCCCTGCTCGACGGCGGGGACGAACTCCCGCGGTATGGCACCGCCCACGATCCGGTTTTCGAAAACGAACCCAGCGCCCCGCGCCTGGGGCTCCACCTCCAACCAGACGACGCCGAACTGCCCGCGGCCGCCGGTCTGGCGGACGAAACGGCCCTCGGCCCGGGCTGGCGCAGTGATGGTTTCCTTGTATGCGACCTGCGGCCGACCCACATGGGCCTGGACATTGAACTCCCGCATCATGCGGTCGACTATGATCTCCAGGTGCAGTTCGCCCATGCCCGAGATGATGGTCTGGCCGGTCTCCTGGTCGTAGCGCACCTTGAAGGTGGGGTCTTCCTCCACCAGGCGAGCCAACGCGTCGCCCATGCGCTCCTGGTCATCCTTGGTCTTGGGCTCGATAGCAACAGAAATGACCGGCTCAGGGAACTTTATAGCCTCTAGGACGATCTGGTGGGCCTCGTCGCACAGGGTGTCGCCCGTAAAGGTGTTCTTTAGTCCCACGGTGGCCGCGATCTGGCCAGCGCTTACGGATTCGATGTCTTCCCGGCGGTTGGCGTGCATCTTGAGGATGCGCCCCAGGCGCTCTCTCTGGCCTCGCGTGGGGTTGTAAAGCATGGCACCTTGTTTCGCCACGCCGGAGTAGACGCGGAAGTAAACCAGCCGCCCGACGTACTGGTCGGCCACGACCTTGAAGGCCAGCGCGCAGAAGGGCTCGTCCTCGCTGGGCCTGCGGCTAACGGTCTGGCCGGTCTTGGGGTCGGTGCCCGTCACAGCAGCGACCTCTGCCGGCGAGGGTAGGTAGTCGACCACGGCGTCCAGGAGGGGGTGGATCCCCTTGTTGCGCAGGGCGGCGCCGCAGAGGATAGGAGTGGCCAGACCGGCCACCGTGGCCCGCCGGATGGCCTTGCGCAACTCCACAGGGGTAACCTCGTGGTGCTCGACGTAGCTTATGAGCATCTGGTCGTCCACATCGGCCACGGCCTCTATGAGCTCCTCGCGCCGACGCTTCGCCTCGTCCACAAGTTCGGGCGGGATCGGTCCCGGCTGCGGGGGCCCATCGCCCTCGGCAAAGAACAGCGCCCTCTCCTCCACCAGGTCGATCACCCCGCGGAAGGCATCTTCTTGGCCGATGGGCATCTGGACGGGCAGGGGACGCGCGTTCAGCCGCTCGCGGATCATGGCGACGGCCTTCCAGAAGTCAGCCCCCACCCGGTCCATCTTGTTGATGAAGCCGATGCGCGGCACGTGGTAACGGTCGGCCTGCCGCCAGACGGTCTCCGACTGGCTCTGCACGCCGGCCACGGCATCAAAAACGACGACGCCTCCGTCGAGTACACGGAGGCTTCGTTCTACTTCCACCGTGAAGTCTACGTGGCCAGGGGTGTCTACGATGTTGATGTTGTGGTCCCGCCAGGACGTCGTAGTGGCAGCGGCGACGATGGTGATGCCCCGCTCGCGCTCCTGGGCCATCCAGTCCATGACGGCAGTTCCGGCGTCCACCTCGCCGATCTTGTAGGTGATCCCCGTGTAATAGAGGATGCGTTCGGTGACGGTGGTCTTGCCGGCATCGATGTGCGCGATGATGCCGATGTTGCGCACCTTCTCGATGGGCACGGAACTACTCATGCTACTCACATCTCGTTTCTAGGGCTTGGGCTCTAGGGCACCACTGCCGGGGCTAAACTCCTCCTACCACCTGTAGTGGACGAAGGCCTTGTTAGCCTCGGCCATCTTGTGTGTATCGTCGCGCTTTTTAATTGCCGCGCCTTGCTCGCGGTAGGCATCGATGATCTCAGCGGCGAGGCGCTCCGACATGGGCCGGCCGGCGCGGCTGCGGGCCGCCCCGAGGATCCAGCGCATGGCCAGGGATACCTGCCTGGCGGGGCGCACCTCCAGCGGGATCTGGTACGTAGCGCCGCCCACCCGCCGGGGCCGAACCTCCAGCACTGGCATGGCGTTTCGTATGGCCTGCTCGAACACCTGCCTGGGATCCTCCTTGGTGCGCTGAGCCACCAGGTCCAGCGCCCCGTAGACGATCTTCTCGGCCACGCTCTTCTTGCCGTTCCGCATCACCTTATTGATCATCGTCTGCACCCAGACACTGTTGTACCGGGGGTCAGGCGGCGTTCGATGGCGTACTACTTTTCCGCGTCGCGGCACAGGATCCTCCAGGGACTAGCGGGGGCCTTCGCTCTTCCGCGTCCCGTACTTGCTGCGCTGTTGCTGGCGGCCCTGCACCCCTGTCGCGTCCAGCGCCCCCCGGATGATGTGGTAGCGGACACCGGGCAGGTCCCGCACGCGACCGCCCCGGATGAGCACCACGGAGTGCTCTTGGAGGGTGTGCCCCTCGCCCGGGATGTAGGCCGTCACCTCGATGCCGTTGGTCAGCCGCACTCTGGCGACCTTACGCAAGGCGGAGTTCGGCTTCTTCGGCGTCTGGGTACGCACGTTGGTGCATACGCCCCTCTTTTGAGGGCTGCCCCGGCCGCGGATAAGACGGTTCTTCAGGGCGTTGAAGCGGAAACGCAGGGCGGGAGCCTTCGTCTTCTTGACGACAGGCTTCCGTCCTCGCCGTATCAGTTGGTTTATGGTAGGCACTAGCGTTTACCTCTTCCCTTGCCCGAAGGCCATCTATCACCCGCTGGCTGGCAAACAAAAAGCCGAAAGTACTTTCCACCGAATCTGCCCGGCGGCGACCCCATTCCAGAAGATCCGCTACCTTCAGGCAGCGCTTCCGCTCCCGGCGGATGGGGCGCCGGTGCCTTCGGCTAAGCCTTCCGACCGCAACTCCGGCCCACCGCAGGCGGGCGGGCGTATTGGGGTTGAGAACCCGGACGCCAACTGCAAAGAATATCACCGACTCCGAAGCCTGTCAACCGTTCCAACCAGAGGATGCTGCCGCTAGTCGTCCCGGGCGAAGGTCAGGGCGTAAACGGGGCCGCTGCCGCCCTCCCTCAGGGCGCGCGCGCAGGCCTCTAGCGTTGCCCCAGTGGTCATGACGTCATCGATCAGCAGCACCGCTGCCCCCGCCTGGAGCCCTCGAGCCACGAAGGCGCCTTCGACGTTCCGGCGCCGGGCTTCATCACCCTCAAGACGCGCCTGGGGCGCCGTCGCTCGCCGCCTCTCCAACGCCCGCGATCGTAGCGGCAGGCCTGTGAGGCGCGCCAGCTCCTGGGCCAGGAGCCCCGACTGGTTGTAGCCGCGCGACCGGCGGCGCGAGGCGGCCAACGGCACGGGAACGATCTCCGTCACAGGCGGGGCCCAGTCCAGGAACACCCGAGCCATCTCCTGGGCCATGGGACGGGCCACCGCCGACACGCCATCGAACTTCAAAGCGTGCACGGCATCGCGCGCGGCCCGCTCGTAGGTGAAGACAGCGCGCGATTCCGTTAGGGCCGGCGGCCGCTGGCGGCAGCGGCTGCACCTGCTGCCGTCAGGGGTCGGCTGCCAGCACTGGGGACAGCGCGGTGGGGCTGCCCGCCGGACCGCAGCCAGACAGCGGGCGCAAAGAAAGGAGCCAAATCCGCCGCAGGAAACGCAACGCGGGGGGAAAACTTGATCCAGGACCCATCCCCACAAGGACGCCGCCAACGAACTGCCTTTCATTATCTCCCCTCTAGGGCTTTTGGGAGCCGACGCAGAGCGCCGCTATCGTATCACGCCGCCGGCTCGCCCCGTCCAGCATCCTTGCCGGCCTCGAGTCGGCTGCTCTAGACTGGACTCTGCCATGAAGGCCACAGTGCGCCTTTTCGCCCGCCTCAGCGAACTCGCCGGAGCCAGGAGGCTGGAGGTGGAGGTGGGCGAAGGGCTCGCCGCCCGCGACGTCTACGCTGCCCTTTGCCAGCGTTATCCTGCTCTGGGCGGCATGGAGGATTCCCTCATGTACGCCCTCAACGGCGAATACGTGCCGCCGGATCAACCCGTGGGTGAGGGCGACGAGCTGGCCCTAATTCCCCCCGTCTCCGGAGGAGGCCCCCGTGCTATTTGAGATCACTGATGCCCCGCTGGACCCCGAGAAAGCCGTGCGCCACGTCAGTAGGCCAGAGGCTGGGGCCATCGCCCTCTTTTTCGGAGTGGTCCGCAACCAGAGCCGCGGCCGGCGCGTGCTTTATCTGGAGTATGACGCCTACCCGGAGATGGCCACCAGGGTGATGCGCCAGGTGGCCGAAGAGATCAAAGCCCGATGGCCCGTTACGGACATCGCCGTCATGCACCGCACGGGACGCCTGGAAATCGGCGAGACTTCCCTACTGGTGGCGGTGTCCTCGCCCCACCGCAAGGAGGCTTTCGAGGCCTGCCACGCCTTGGTTGACCGCTTCAAAGAGGTGGTCCCGATCTGGAAGAAGGAGGTCTGGGAGGGAGGCGAGGAATGGATCGAGGGCGAGCCCGTCGAGAGAGGGGCGCGGTGACTGCGCGGAGGCCCGTGCCCGCCTAGGCCCGTGTCCGAGGAAGTAGTCGCCCCCGCCGGGGCCGATCTTCGCTACTGCCCCCACTGCGGCGCCCCCCTTATAGCCCGCCTGCTCCCCACGGAGGACAGGCCCCGCTTGGTCTGCGACCGTGGCCACATCCTTTACGTGAACCCCAAGCTGGTGGTGGGCGTTATCCCGGAGCGCCGGGGCCGCATCCTCTTGATGCGCCGGGGCATCGAGCCCCGATACGGCGCATGGACCTTCCCGGGCGGCTTCATGGAGATCGATGAGTCGGTGGAGGAGTGCGCCGCCAGGGAGGCCCAGGAAGAGACCGGCGTGGATGTGCGCATTCTGGACCTCATCGGGGTGTATTCAAAGCCGGGACCGCACGGACCGGGCATAGTTTCTATCGTCTACCGCGGACGGGTAGCCTCAGGGCGCGTCAGCCCGGGCCGCGAGGCGCTGGAGGCTCGCTGGTTCGACCCCGCAGCAATCCCTTGGGACGATCTGGCTTACGACACCACCCGCTGGGCGTTGCGCGATTGGGTACGCGGCCGCAAAGCGCTGGCCGCACGCCGACGCCGGCAGGCCGCCCGGCACTCAGGGGGCGACTCCCCCCCTTAGTTGCGCCTGCCCCGGCCGCGGGGCGCCGACTTGGGAGCCGCCTCGCTCTTGCCCCAGAAGTCGAATCGCCCCATGAGGAGGATGGTGCTAACCTGCGGATCCGTCAGCCGCGAGGCCAGGCGCGGATCCAGGTGGCTGACCGTTAGGTTGGTGGTTATGACGGTGGGCAGGCAAGCGTTATAGCGGTAGTTGATGATCTGGAAGAGCTTCTCGTCGGCCCAGGGCGTGCCGCTTTGCGCGCCCAGATCATCCAGCACCAAGAGAGGGACGCTGCGCACCTGCTCGAACATTTCGTCGAAGGCCCTGGGGTTCTGAGGGGAATAGCTGGAGCGCAGGCGGTCTAGGAGGTCCGGCACCACGACGAACATCACCTGCTTCCCGGCCTCCCGGCAGTAGTTGGCGATGGCCGCCGCCAGGCGGGTCTTGCCGCGTCCCGTCCCGCCGGCGATGACCAACCAGTCCTGCGGCTCCTCGGCAAACTTAAGGGCCTGCCGGTAGGCGTTCTGGATGTCCCGCGCCTCCTCTGCATCGGCAGCGGGGAGCCGCGGATCGAAGTTCTTGAACGTCATCCGCCGCAAGAGGGGCAAGTCAAGCGAGTCCAAGTCCGCCGCTCCCGCCGGTCCGGATTCCAGGTTGTAGACCTGGGAAAGCGACGGGTCGGTAAGCCGGCTCTGCAGCCGCGGATCGAAGGCGGTTAAGTCGAGGTTGGTAGTGAAGACGGTCGGCGACTGTTCGTTGTAACGGTGGTTGATCAGTTGGAAGAGCTTCTCTTGCGCCCAAGGTGTGGAGCTGTGCATCCCCAGGTCGTCCAGCAGCAGCACTGGCGCGTTGCGCACGATCTCGAACAGCTCGTCGTAGCCCACGTCGCTTTCGGGCCGGTAAGCAGAGCGCAAGTGATCCAAGAGATCGGGCACCACCATGAAGAGGGCCGCCTTGCCTCGGGCCACACACTCGCCGGCGATGGCGGCGGCGAGATGGGTCTTGCCGCAGCCGCTAGGGCCGGTGAACACCAGCCACCCCCGGGGGTTCGCGGCGAAGGCGCGGGCCGCCTTCACCGCTTCCTGAAAGCGCTCCTGGTGGGCAGGGTTGGAGCTGCGCCCGCGAGGGCTCAGGTTATCGAAGGTCAGGCGAGCCAGGGGCCCCAGGTTGCTGTAGCGCTGTAGCCTGGCTAGCCGGTCCTCCTCCCGCTCGGTCAGTGTGCACTGGCAGGGGAACGCCTTGCCGAAGTCGGGGTGGCCCAGGCGGACGGCCCGGCGGACGAAGCCGGCACCCCCGCAGTGGGGACAGACGCGTTCCTCCGGGGCTGAGTCAGCCTCCAGCGGCTCGTTTGCGCCGCTTGCCTGTGACGTAGCGGCGTGCCAACCACTCTGCTTCAGCAGTTCGTTCAGGCTCCTCATGGTCTACACCCTCGGCTTCCCAGCGCCGCAGTATCCTCTCGATATAGCGCCAGCTCCTCTTGTTCAGGCTCACGGCTTCACGGAAGGCCCGCACGATCCAATCGGCCGGATAGCGCCTCTCCGCTTCCTTCAGGTCCTCAGCGATGAGGGGGGTGATGCTGCCGATGTTCTGCTCGTACAGAACGAAGATATTGGGCAGCGGCGAGCCTGGGGCTGGTGGCAGCGGCTCCTCTACCTGCAGGCCAGCGGAAGCCAGGCGCGCCAGCCCTCGGCGGTTGGCGGGCGTGTTGACCAGGTATATCTCCTGGGGCCCGCCAGCGGCGTCCAGCGACGCCCTCAGTAGCACCCCTTGCTCTACCGCATCCCGAAGGCCCCGGGCCAAAGCCTCGCTCCCATCGGCGCCGGTGAGGTGCGCCAGTGCCGACACCAACGTGCGGTCCGCCTCCAGTTCGCTTCGAGTGAGGAAACGGGGAGAGCGGCGTTTTAGGCCCTGAGCGAAAAAGAAGTAAGCGCTGACGATGACCTCTTCCACTGACCTGGCCTGGGGCAAGAAGTCCGAAAAGAAGAGATTGGGTAGCGCGGTCGCCTGCCCGGAACTGGGGAAACCGGCAAAGGCTTGTCCCTCGATGAGGGTGGTCATTCCCCTTCCTCCCACTCGTCTGGGCCGCGCACCAGCAGGTCGTCGAAGCGGGCGATCTTCTCCCGGAAGTGGAGGTGGATGGTGCCAGTCCTGCCGTTGCGGTGCTTGGCCACCACCACCTGGGTTATGCCGGCGGGATAGGAGTCCGCAGGCCGGTCTGGGTGCTGCCGCTGCCACTCCTCCCGGCTGACGTACTTGTCCTCCCGGTAGATGAACATGACCACGTCAGCGTCCTGCTCTATGGATCCAGACTCCCGCAGGTCGCTCAATTGCGGCATGTTGTTGGAGCGCATCTCGGCGGCGCGGGAGAGCTGAGAACAGGCCACGACCGGCACGTCGAGGTCTCGTGCCAACTGCTTGAGGGAACGGGAGATGTAGGACACCTCCTGCACCCGGTTCTCGGTTCTGATGCCCGAGTGCATGAGCTGGAGATAGTCCACCACCACCAGGTCCAGGCCGTGCTCGATCTGCAACCGCCGGGCTTTGGCGCGCATCTCCGCCACCGTGAGGGTGGCCGAGTCGTCGAAGTAGATGGCGAGGTCGGACAGGACGCCGAGGGCCTGGGATATCTTGCGCTCTTCCCTATCGCTATGTTGGCCGAAGGCCAGGCGGGATGAATCCACGCCGGACTCCATGGCCACCAGCCGCTGCACCAACTGCTCGGCGGCCATCTCGATGGAGAAGAAGGCCACGGTTGCGTGCTGGCGCGCGGCGGCGTTGCGGGCGAAGTTCAGCACCAGTGAGGTCTTGCCCAGGCTGGGGCGGGCCGCGACTATGATGAGATCGCCGCGCTTGAGCCCGGTGAGGATGCTGTCAAGATCCATGTAACCGGTGGTGATGGCCCGGGTCTCGGCCGCGATGGCCCCGGACCTCGACGAAGACTGCTCGAGGTAGTGGGCCAGGAGGTCGCGGATGTGCACGAAGTCCTGTAGCGTCTCCCCCTGGCGCACGGCGGCCACCAACGTCTCGGCGCGGGCCAGGACCTCCGCCACATCCGGGCCTCCCTGGTAGGCGATCTGGGCGATCTGGCCCGCGGTGCTGATGAGGCGGCGATAGATGGCGTCACGCTGGACGATGCCCGCGTAGTGTTCTACGCCGATGGGCGTGGGCAGCTCCGTCACCAACCGGCTCAGGTAGGCCACACCGCCGACGTCTTCCAACTTACCGCGGCGGGCCAGCTCGTGGGCCACCGTTATCTGGTTGATGGACTCGCTGCGGTCCCAGAGGGCCCGGCAGGCCTCATAGATCCAGGCGTTCTTCTCCCGGAAAAAGTCCTCCGGCCGGAGCTTGGGCGCGACCTTGTAGATGGCCTCAGGGTCGACCAGGATGGAGGCGATGACCGCCTCTTCTGCCTCGATGTCGTGGGGCGGCAGTCGCTCCGCCCCGTATGGGCCCTCGGGCCGGCCGGTCTCGACGACCATCTATGTTATCTCCCTCGTTCTGACCGCGCCTGCCTCGTCGCCCCCCGGGGTGCTCTTGGGGCCCATAGCCCCTACCCCTTCTCGTCCTGGCCTGCGCGGTCAGTCTGCTTCGCCAGTTTCCTCTGTCGCTGCTTCGGCTTCTGGTTCGGGCTCAGCCACCGCGGGCGCTTCCTCCGCTCCGGCCTGGGTTGCTGCAGCCTCAGCGCCGCCCTTCGCCGCGGCCTCTGGGGCACCTCCCAGGGGCTCCACGTTCACGGTGACCCTAGCATGAACGTTACGGGTGAGCTTTACCGTGACTTCGTAGCTGCCCAGCTCCCGGATAGGCTCCCGCAGATCGACCTGACGGTGCTCAAGCTCGATCTTGGTAGCCTCGTGCAGGGCCTGTGCGATGTCTCTGGCAGTGACGGAGCCGAAGAGCTTGCCCTGCTCGCCAACCCGTACCTGGATGGCGAGGGTGCGCCCGTCCACCTGGGGGAGGAGGTGGGTACGGGCCTCCTCATCCAGGCGCTCCTGGCGGCGGGCCTCCTTGGTAGCCTTGGCCTGAGCGATGCTGATGTAGTGCTCGGTGGCAGGGGCAGCCAGCTTGCGCGGCAACAGATAGTTGCGGGCAAAGCCATCGGCCACGTTCTTAACATCGCCGATGTGCGCCGTCCCCTCTACCTCCTCCAGAAACACAACCTTCATCTTGGGGTCTCCTTCTGCATGGTAATAGCCCCCCAGGTTTGTGGGGCAATGGGCTTGTCACCAGAATAATCGACATTTCATCCACAGGCGAGTTTAGAACTTTTGTGCGGCCACCGTCAAACGCCTCGTGGCAACGACCCGAAGGCGAGCCCGTCTGGCCCGCCGCGTCCCCCGTGCCGTAGCATATGCTCGCCATGCCGATGCGCTTCGCCATCATCGTCTTCCCCGGCACCTGGAGCGATCACGACTGCCACTACGCCCTGACCACCGTCATGGGGCAACAGGCCGACCTCGTCTGGCATCGAGAACGGGATCTATCTGCCTACGATGCCATCGTGTTGCCCGGCGGCTTCTCCTACGGCGACTACCTCCGGGCCGGGGCCATCGCCCGCTTCTCCCCCGTGATGGAGGCGGTGGTACGGGAGGCCCAGGCCGGCAAGCCCGTCATCGGCATCTGCAACGGGTTCCAGATCCTGTGCGAGGCGCACCTGCTGCCGGGCGCCCTTATGCGCAACGAGTCCCTTCAATATCGTTGCGAATGGGTTCACATCCGAGCGGAGAACACCGCTTCGGCCTGGACCAACGCCTGCCGCCCGGGCCAGGTGCTCCGCATCCCCATCTCGCACGGTGAAGGGCGCTACTTCGCGGACGAAGCGACGCTGGCGGCGCTGGAGGCCGCCGGCCGCGTCGCCTTCCGCTATTGCACGGCGGAGGGCGAAGTCACGGCGGAAGCCAACCCCAACGGCAGCCTGCGCAACATCGCCGGCATCGTCAACGAGGCGGGCAACGTCGTGGGCATGATGCCCCACCCGGAGCGGGCCGTCGAGCGCCTTCTGGGCGGCGAGGACGGCCTGCCCATCTGGCGCTCAGTCCTGGAGTGGGCTCAGGTGCGGGCATAGGAGCGGCTGCGGCACCCTGAAAGAAGCATCCACCACGGCCTGAAGGCCGTCGCATCGGCAGCCTCCGATGGGAACCCCCTACCACAGCCTGAAGGCTGTGGCATCGATGACCTCCGACGGGACCCCCAC
>DAOUAG010000063.1:0-3833 GCA_034433815.1 Dehalococcoidia bacterium
CCAGGTGCCCGCCTCATAGTTAGGGAGCTCTGACACGGGCTCACGTTCCCATGCCTCAAGGATATCTCCAGCGATTCCCCACGCCGCCTCCACCTCGTCGCTGCGGGTAAATAGGGTTGCGTCGCCGCGTAAGGCGTCCGTCAAAAGGGTTTCGTAGGCCGAAGGCGCCTCTAACCTGAAGGACGCTCCGTAGAGGAAATCCATGCTGGCCGGGCGGATGCGCATGGGAGAGCCCGGCACCTTCGTCAAGAACTTCAGCGTCATCCCCTCGTTGGGCTGTATGCGTATCGCCAAGATGTTCGGGTCTAGGACCGACACGTCGGCCAGTTCGCGGAACAGCAGGTGGGGTGCCCGTTTGAATTCGATGGCCACTTCCGTGCTGCGCTTGGGCAGGCGTTTCCCGGTGCGCAAGTAAAAGGGCACGCCTGCCCAGCGCCAGTTATCGATGAAAAGGCGCAATGCCACGAAAGTCTCGGTGGTGGAAGCAGGGTTCACCCCAGGCTCTTCGCGATAGGCCCGGGCCTCCTCGCCGCCTACCCACCCACGTCCGTACTGGCCTCTGACAGTGTACTCGCCCACCTCAGCGCCAACGAGGTGCCGCACGGCGTGCAACACCTTGACCTTCTCATCCCGTACGGCGCGACCGTTGAATGCAATGGGTGGCTCCATAGCGATGAGAGAGAGGAGCTGCATCATGTGGTTCTGGACCATGTCCCGGAGCGCGCCTGCTTCCTCGTAATAGCTCCCTCGTTCGCCTACGCCGAGGCTCTCGGCAACGGTGATCTGAACATGGTCCACGTAACGGCGGTTCCAGATGGGCTCGAAGATGCCGTTGGCGAAGCGGAACACCAAGATGTTCTGTACGGTCTCCTTGCCCAGGTAGTGGTCGATGCGGTAGATGTCGTCTTCGCCGAATGCCTCGTGAAGGAGGCGGTTCAGCTCTCGCGCCCCGGCCAGATCTCTGCCGAAGGGCTTCTCCACGATCACCCTGGTCCACCCTTGGGCAGCCCTGGGCCCGGAGGTCCCGATGCTAGGCAGAGCAGCGACGACGGCCGCTACGGCGCTGGGCGGAAGAGCCAGATAGTAGAGGTGGTTGGCCTCGATCCCTTCTTGAGCCTGGATGCGCCCCAACAGCCGTCCCAGTCGCCCGAAATCATCCGGAGCGCCGTACTGCCCCGCGAGGTAGTGGAGGTTACGAGCGAAGGTCCTCCAGATGGCTGGATCCGGCGAGCGGCGCGAGTACTGGGCGACGGCTTCGCGCGCCCGCTGTCTGAAGTCGGAGTCGCTCCAAGGGCTGCGGGCGAACCCTACTACTGCGAAGCGAGGTGGCAGGCGACGGTCGACGAAGAGGTTGTAGAGGGCGGGCAGGAGCATGCGCCGGGTCACGTCGCCCGAGGCGCCGAAGATGACCATAATGCACGATGCGGGGGCGGCTTCGGTGGTTTCCGGGGTGCCCCGGAGGGCCGTCTCGGCCCCGGTGCCGATGCTCACACCCTCTTCACCTCGTGCCCGCCGAACTGTTGGCGCAGGGCGGCGATGAGCTTGGCGGCGAAGGAATCCGCTTGGCGGGAGCGGAAGCGGGCAAACAGGGCATGGGCCAGGGAGGTGGCGGGCACGTCTCTGTCCACGGCCTCGAGGATGGTCCATCGGCCCTCCCCCGAGTCCTCTACGTAACCCGCGACGCTGGCCAGATCCGGGTCCGCCGCCAGGGCCTTTTGCGCGAGCTCCAAGAGCCACGACCGTACGACGCTGCCATGGTTCCAGAGGGCTGCCACCTGGGCCAGATCCACCCTGTACGGCCCGGCCTGAAGGAGCTCGAAGCCTTCGGCGTAGGCTTGCAGCAGCCCGTACTCGATGCCGTTGTGGATCATCTTGACGAAATGCCCCGCGCCGGCGGGGCCCACGTGAGCGTAGCCCCCAGGCGGCGCCAGGGTCTGGAAGACGGGTTCCAGCCGCCGGAAGACGGCTTCCTCGCCGCCGACCATCAGGCAGTAGCCTTCCTCTAGCCCCCAGATCCCTCCGCTGGTGCCGGCGTCCAGGAAGTGCAACCCCATCTCGGCAAGCTCTTGGGCCCGGGCCACCGAGTCCTTGTAGTAGGAGTTGCCCCCATCGATGAGGACGTCTCCGGGCGTTAACAGGGGCGTCAAGGCGGCGATGGTCTCGCCGACGGGGCCGCCCGCGGGAACCATGATCCACACGTGCCTTGGCGGCTGTAGCTGGCCCACGAGGTCCGCCAGGCTTGTGGCAGCGCTGGCCCCCTCCGCCTTCAGCCGCTCGATCGCCTGGGGGTCACGGTCGTAGGCCACGACCCGGTGGCCGCCCCGCAGGAGGCGAAGCGTCATGTTGGCGCCCATCCTCCCCAACCCGACGAATCCTAGCTCCATTTTGTGAACCCTCCTCGGAGGCCCCTGGGGCCACGGTCCTCGCTGTGCCCAGACGTCACGAAGGGCGGCCTGCCCCGTGGCCGGCCAATACCTCCAGCCGCCGGCGCTCGATGGTGGCCTTGGCCTGGTCAAAGGAGTCGCAAAAGAGCTTCACGCCCTGCCTTTGTAGCTCATCGGTGACGGCCTTGAAACGGATTCCCTCGGCTTCCAGCTGCCGGATATGGGCGAAGGCGGCCTCGACGTCAGACTCCAGAGTGGGGGCCACGACGCCGTGGTCGCGGAACGCATCCAGGGTGCTCTGGGGCAAGGTGTTGACGGTGTCCGGGCCGATGAGCCCTTCCACGTACATGACGTCCCGGTAGGCGGGGTTCTTGGTGCTGGTGCTAGCCCACAGGCAGCGCTGAACCCGCGCGCCCTTCTCTGCTAGCGCCCGCCAGCGTGGGCTGGCGACGATCTCCTTGAACTTGGCGTAGGCTATCTTGGCGTTGGCGATGCCGGCCTTGCCCAGCATATTCTCCAAGTACTTTCGATGTGCGGCGCTGCTCGAGGCCGCGATCATCGCCTTCAACCTCTCGTCCACCATGGTGTCCACCCGGCTCACGAAGAAGCTGGCCACGGAGGCGATGCGGTCAATGGGCTTGCCTTCAGCCACGCGACGCTCGAGGGCCTTGACGTAAGTCCAGGCGACTTGTTCGTAGTTCTCGACCCCGAAGAGAAGGGTGATGTTCACGTTCACGCCCTCGTAGAGGCAGCGCTCAATGGCCGGCAGCCCTTCGGCGGTGCCAGGGATCTTGATCATGGCGTTGGGCCGGTCCAACGCGTGGAAGAGGCGCACCGCCTCCTCGATGGTGGCCTCAGTATCGTAGGCCAGGTGCGGCGACACCTCCAGGGAGGCAAATCCATCGCGCCCTTGCGTCGCCTCGTAGATCGGAAGGAACACGTCACAGGACTGGCGGATGTCCTCAATGGTGAGCTGATCGTAAATCGCCTCGGCGTCCCGGCCGGCGAGGGCCAAGCGTTGCAGGTCTGGACCGTAGTGGTCGCCCGAGGCGATGGCCTTCTCGAAGATGGAGGGGTTGGATGTGCCACCTGAGACGCCGTCTTCGTCCACCATGCGCTGGAGCTGGCCGGTAGCGAGGAGCTCCCGGTTGAGGTTGTCGTACCAGACGCTCTGCCCCAGCCTCTTCAGCTCTAGCAGCGGGTTTGCCATCTACTGCCTCCTGTCTGGCCTTCGTGCGGCGGCCGTTGCGGCGCTCTTCTGCCGCTCCCGGCCGGAAGGGATCTCAGGGCCTGCCCTCTAGGGCCCGAACCTTGGCTAGCCTGCGAAGGTATCGTTCCTCGCCGCTGGAGCGCGCCGCCACGAAGGCGTCGATGATCTCCATGGCTAGATCTTCGCCGACGACCCGGGAGCCCATGCACACCATGTTCATGTCGTCGTGCTCTACGCCC
>DAOUAG010000064.1:0-14928 GCA_034433815.1 Dehalococcoidia bacterium
CATCTCCTCCTGGGCGCGCTCGATCCCTTGGGAGGCCAGGCGCGCGCCTGCGATGTCCTCTTCCAGATGCCGGGCCACATCCTCCATGGCCTGCATCCGGCTTTCGTACTGGCCGACGGCGCGGCCGAGGGCCTCCACTTGTTTGGCTATGGCGGCAAGCTCGTTGCGGTCCCGGGCAGCACCCGCCTGGCTGGAGCGCACCAGCTCTTCCATCCTGTTGCCCAGGGCAGCCTGGCGGTCCTGGAGCCGGCCCGATTGCTCGTGGAGCTGCCGCACGTCCTCTCGCAGAGCCACGAGGGTGGCGGCCACCGAGCCGGAAGCGGCCAGGGCCTCCGTCAGCTTGCGCAGGTCAGCGTCCATAGACCACACATGCTTGAGGGCCTGGCCCAGCTCCCCCTCCAGCTTGTGCAGACGGGCCTTGACGTCCTGCAGCTCTGCGTCTAGCCAGTCGCCGTCCCTCGGGGATTCCTCCTTGCGGGTCTTGGTAGCCACCCTAGTCCTCCACTCGCAGGAAGTTGCCGACCTGGCGGACGTCTGGCAGCTGCTGGATCTGGGCGATGCTCGCTTGCACAGAAGCCTCGCGCGCGGCGTGGGTCATGATGACGATCTCTGCGCTTTGGGCTGCCTCGTCGGTCTCTTTCTGGATAACGGAGGCGATGCTCACCTGGTTATCGCCGAAGGCCCGGGCGATGCCCGCCAGCACGCCCGGGCGGTCGGCCACTTCCAGGCGGATATAGTAGCGGGTAACGAGATCGGCCATGGGCTTGACGGCCACGTCAGCAGTATAACGCCACGGGAAGGGCCGGCCGCCCTGGACGATGGCCCGGGCGGCGTCCAAGACGTCGGCCATGATGGCAGAGGCAGTGGGGCGCGAGCCGGCGCCGGCGCCCTGGAAGAGGACGCGCCCGGTGAGGTCGCCCTCCACCTGTACGGCGTTGAGGACCCCGTCCACCCTGGCCAAGAGCTCGCCCTCAGGCACCAGCGCCGGATGCACCCGCACGAAGGCGGAGGAGTCTTCCTTGCGGGCGATGGCCAAGAGTTTGATGGCGTAGCCGAGCTCGGCGGCGTAGCGGAAGTCCCGGGGGCTCAGGCGGGTGATGCCCTCCCGGTAGACGCGGTCCGGGTGGATATGGGTGTGGAAGGCCAGGGAGGCCAGGATGGACAGCTTGTAGGCCGCGTCGTAGCCCTCGATGTCGCTGGCTGGGTCGGCCTCGGCGTAGCCCAGCTCCTGAGCCTGGCGAAGGGCCTCGGCGAAGTCCGCCCCCTGGCGGCTCATGCGGGTAAGGATGTAGTTGGTGGTACCGTTGATGATGGCCCGGAGCCCGGTGATCTCGTTGGCCGAGAGGTCGCGCTTGAGGGGCGAGATGATGGGGATGCCGCCGCCGACGCTGGCCTCGTACAGGATGTCGGTGCCGGCGGCGCTGGCCATGGCTAGGAGCTGCGGCCCGTGCTTGGCCATCACCTCCTTGTTGGCCGTGACTACATATCGGCCCGCCTGGAGGGAGCGCTGGATGTACTCCAGGGCCGGATGCTCGCCGCCCATGACTTCGACCACGATATCGCAGTCGGTGCCCAGGGCGGCTTCCGGGTCGGTGGTGATAAGGGCCGGGTCCAGGGGAACCTTGCGCTCCTTCTGGGGGTCCCGTACCAGAACCCGCCGGATGGCCAGGGGGACACCGGCGCGGCGGGCGTAGCTCTCCGCCTTATCCAGCAACGAGGCAGCTACACCTCCGCCGACGACCCCCAATCCCAGCAGAACGATGTTGATTTGGGAGCGGCTCATAGGGCCCCCTAGGCCCCGGTGTAGACTTGGTCTATGACCCACTGGGCCTTGGCGGCGTCGTTGCTCACCAGCTCCTCTATCTTCAGGTTGGCGCGCTTACTATCCAGCCACTCCTGGAGCGCCTTTTGAGCCAGCCGCGGCTTCTGGGCCTCGTCCACGGGGCGATCCGCCGCCTTCTCGACGACCTGATAGACCCACACACGGTTGCCGCTGGGGTAGGTGACGACAGCGTCGACCTCCTGGCTGAAGAGGAGGTCCTCCAGCTCCTTGCTGAGGATGCCCCTGGGCACCCACCCGGCGTCGCCCCCGCTCTGGTTGGTCTGAGTATCTAGCGACCGGGCAGCGGCGAGCTGGGCGAAGTCAGCCCCGGACTCGATCTGAGACCGGATGTCGTCGGCCTCGCTCTGGCTGCCCACCAAGATCTGGCGGTAGTGCACCGACTCGGCGGAGGCCGGGAGGCCAGCCGTAAACTTATCGGTCATCTTGCGGCGCAACACCTGGGCCTTCATCATATCGCGGTACTGCTGCTCGCTGAGGCCGGTGCGCACCAGCTCCTCCTGGAAGCGGGTCTGGAAGTTCGGGTCGGTGGCGTTGATGCCCAACTGGGTTGCGATCTCGTTGTTGACCTCGTCCTCGGTGACCTCCTGGCCCTCTTCCCCGGCGAAGCGCAGGAGTATCGTCTCCTGAACGATGGTTTCGGTGACGGCGGGGAAGGCCACTTGGGGCTGGGCCAACTGGGTGCCGCTTCCGCCGACCTGGCGGACGTACTCCTTGAGCCGCTGGGCGAAGTAGCGCAAGGTGAACTCGGTGTCGTCGATGCGCACGGCGGTGGAGTCAGGCCGATGCTGGCGGTCGATGTAGTCCTTAAGGAAGCCGTAGCCCACGACGGCCAGGGCGGCGACGACGAGGAGGACGACGCCGAAAGCGGCGTACACCTGGGGGCTGCGGCCAGCGATGGTGCGACCGATGGCGCTGTGGTGGCGTTCCCAGGCGGGAGTGGGTATCTCGCGTCGTTTCTTCCTAGGCAAGCTCGGGCTTCCTCGGCGGGTGGCGGCTAGGGCACATGCCTTCCCGGGGCGTAGCCGCTAGCGGTGCCCCATGGTGGCGGCGCGGATGTGCTCCGCCGTGTAAGGGAGGAGGGCCAGGTGGCGGGCCCGTTTGATGGCTGCCGCCAGCGCCCGCTGGTGTTTGGCGCAGGCGTTGGTCTTGCGCCGGGTCTCGATGCGGCCGCGATCTGAGATGAAGCGCCGCAAGAAGGTGACGTTCTTGTAGTCCACAGAGGATATCTTGTCGGCGCACATGATGCAGACCCGCCGACGGCGCCCTCCGGCGCGGCGTCGGCGCTCCTCAGGGGCGCTCTCCGCTGGCCGCCGGCCCTCTGCGACCGCTGGAGGGGCCTCTTCTGCCTCCTCCTCGGGCAACCCGTTCTCAGGCTCGTATACCGTTTCAACCATGGCGCTAAACCGTCCTGTCCAAAACCGTTCTATTCAAAAGGTATCTCCTCAGGTGTCACGTCTAGGATGTCATGCTCCTCGGGCAGGGGGCCGCCCGGGGCTCTGTCCAAGAAAAGGACCTTCTCGGCTATGACCTCGGTGCGGTAGCGGCGTTGGCCGTCTGGGCCGTCCCAGGAGCGCGTCTGAAGGCGTCCCTCGACGTAGACGCGCCGGCCCTTTTGCAGGTACTGGCTGCACTGCTCGGCCAACTTGCGCCAGGCCACTACGGAGAACCACTCTGTCTCCTCGTGGCGTTCGCCATCGGGGCCGCTATAGTTGCGGGTGGCCGCGACCCGGAAGCTGGTCATGGCCGTGCCATCGGCCATGTAGCGCATCTCTGGATCGGCCCCCAGGTTGCCGATGATCATGACCTTGTTTAGGCCCGCCATATCGGTTCCCTCCCGGGCTCCCGTTATCGCGCTGGCTCCAGCCTGACCACCAGGTAGCGGAGGATCTCCTCCGTGAGTTCCAGGCTGTTCTCGAGAGCCCTAACTGCCTCTGGGCCAAGGCCAAACTGAAAAACGGCGTAGAACCCTTCCGTGGCGCGCTTGATGGGATAGGCGAGCCTGCGCTTGCCCCAGCGGTCCAGCCCCTTGACCTCCCCCCCACGGTCGCGAATCATCTGCGTCACGCGGTCTATAGCCGCGGAGAAGCCCTCTTCGCCTCCCTCCGGGCTAACCACCACAACCATCTCGTAATCGCGCAATAGTCTCCTCGCAGTGTTACAAAGCTAAAGGCCCGAAGGGACACGGACCCACAGAGGTCTTCCCTCACGGGCACACGGGATTATAGCACGGGCGGGCCAGATCAACAACCGGTGTATTGGTTGGGTGCATGCGAGGCGGTTTGTCAATATGTCTTGTCTCGGGTGTGCCTATCTCGACGTGCAGCCCGTCCCCGGTGTAGGCGCTGGGCACAGTTGTTGCGCGGGACAAGCTGCGTAACCCGCCACCATCCTTCGGGCTGACCGGGTGTTTCGCCTTTGCTGCCGCGGGGCCGCCGGCTCCTCCGCGAGGCCCTTACGCGCGCCGGCGCAGGGCCTCTAGCTCCTGAAGCATGGCTAGCCCCTTGCGAGTGTCGCTGGCGACGCGAGCGGGGTCGTGATTGTTCACCCGCCGCCGGAAGAGCCAGTAGGTAAACTCGTTCAGGTCTGAGAGGCTGAATTCGCTGTCGGGCGGCAGCTTCCTCTCCTTGCGAAACTCCTGAAGGAGGGCCAGGCGGCCAAGGCCGTAGAGCCGGCTGAACGCCTCATCGTCCACGTGGCCGTTCTCCCAGACGCGCGAGAGGCGCTCCTTGCGGACGTCCCGGAGGACGGCCAACTGTAGGGCCTGCTCCACCCGGACGCCGTAGACGAAGTTGAGGTGGGCCCGGTACTTGGCGCCCAAGAGAGGCCTTAGCTCCTCTTCGCCGAGATCCAGCGGTATCTGGCCATGGAAGAGGAGCGCCTCGGCCTCGTCTTCCGGCACCAGCCCATCCAGCTCCCCTAGGAGCCGCTCGGCCAGGAGCAGCCAATCGAACGCCTCTCCGCCTACGAGGTAGCGGAACTCCCGGCCGGCCAGCGTTTCCTCAGGCAGGGGCCAGAGCCGTATCGCTTCCAGCAAGGCGTAGAACCAGTGCCTCTGGCCGGCCGCCACGGCCTTGCGCAGGGCCAGAATGATCCTCTCGGCTTCGGCGGCCAGGGCTGGGTCAGGCTTGGAGCGTGGTCTCGGCATGGGGCTGGGGATACAACTGGCGGAAGCTATGGCGCATGGCGTCGAGGTACTCGCGCCGTCACGCCACCATCCCTCCGGCTCCGTGGCACTTCTTGTACTTCTTGCCGCTACCGCACGGGCAGGGGTCGTTGCGCCCGACCTTGCGGTTCACGGTGGCGGCTGGCGCCCGCCGGCTCGCGGCAGCGGCGCCCCCTTTCGAGTCCGGCCCCTCTTTGGCGGGGCCCGATTCCACCGTCTGCCGCGGGGGCTGAGGCGTGGCCACCGCCTGGGGCGCGAGGGTTACGTGGAAGATCTGGCGCACCACGTTCTGGCGTATGTGCTCCGTCAACTGTTGGTACATGTCATGGGCTTCACGCTTGAACTCCACGAGCGGGTCTCGCTGGGCATAGCCGGTCAGGCCGATGCCCTGGCGCAGCTCTTCCAGGGCGGTCAGGTGATAGACCCATAGGCGGTCGATGGTGCCCAGCAGTATTAGCCGCTCGAGGGTGCGCATCCTCTCGGCGCCCAGCTCCCTCTCTTTCGCCTCGTACGCGGCGTGGGCGTGGGCGATGATCTCTTCCAGAAGGGCGTCCGGATCGGCCTGTCGCACATAGGCTTCCGTCAGGTGCGAGGGCAGGGGCATGATGGCCTTGAGATCGGCCAGGAGGCTTGGGATGTCCCAGTCTTCGGGCTCATCACCCGGAGCGAAGGCGTCGAAGACCCGCTCGATCTCTTCCTCGATCATGTTGAGGACGTTGGCCTTGAGGTCCGCCCCCTCCAGGATCTTCCGCCTCTCGGTGTACACCATGTCGCGGTGCCGGTTCATGACGTCGTCGTACTGCACCACGTGCTTGCGGATGTCGAAGTTGTAGCCCTCAACCTTGGTCTGGGCTTGCTCGATGGCCTTGGAGACCATGCCGCTCTCCAAGGGGGTGTCTTCGTCCATGCCCATGCGGCCCAGGAGATTAGGCACCCACTCGGGCGAGAAGCGCCTCATGACGTCGTCCTCGAAGGAGACGAAGAAGCGGGAGCTTCCGGGGTCTCCTTGCCGCCCCGCGCGGCCGCGGAGCTGGTTGTCGATGCGCCGCGCCTCGTGCCGCTCCGTACCCACGATGTGCAGGCCCCCGGCCGCCACGACCCGTTCGTGGTGCTTCTGCCAGATCTCCCGGGCCTCCTGGCGTATGGCGTTGGCCTGCTCTTCCGGGGCGGATACCAGGTTGATGCCCCGTTGGCGCGCCAGCTCTTCGGCCAAGCGCTCCGGGTTGCCGCCCAGGATGATGTCGGTGCCCCGGCCCGCCATGTTGGTGGCGATGGTTACGGCGCCGTAGACGCCGGCTTGGGCCACTATGTGGGCCTCTCGCTCGTGCTGCTTAGCGTTGAGCACCGCCGGCTCTTTCAGAGGGCAGACCTGATGGTAAGAGCTGCAGTCGGGCAAGCGGCAGGTAGAGAGTCGCTTCAGCATGTCCGCTAGCCGCTCGGAGTTTTCGATGGATACCGTCCCCACCAGCACCGGGCGTCCCTCGGCGTGGGCGTCTTCGATCTCGCGTACCACGGCCCGGAACTTCCCTTCCGCCGTCCGGAAGATAACGTCAGGGTAGTCCTCCCGGATCATCGGGCGGTGAGTTGGGACGATGATGACGTCCAGGCCGTAGATCTGGTGGAACTCCTCCCGCTCTGTCCAGGCCGTGCCTGTCATGCCGGCGAGCTTCTTGTACAGGCGGAAGTAGTTCTGGAGGGTGATGGTGGCGTAGGTGACGCTCTCCCGCTGGATGCGGACGCCCTCCTTCGCCTCGACGGCCTGGTGCAGGCCGTCAGACCAGCGGCGGCCGTACATGAGGCGGCCCGTGAACTCGTCCACTATGATGACCTCGCCGTCCTTGACCACGTAGTGTTGGTCGCGGTGGAAGAGGCAGTGGGCTCGGAGGGCGGCATCCAGGAAACGGGTCAGCCGGTAGTTGCGGGGGTCGTAAAGGTTCTTGATCCCTAGAGCCTTCTCTACCTTGTCGGCCCCCTCCTCCGTCAGCGACACCGTCCGGTGCTTGTGGTCGATGACGTAGTCAACCTCGGGCGTCAGGCGGGGCACGATGCGGGCGAAGGTGCGGTAGATCTCTTCGGTCTCCTCCGCCGGCCCGCTGATGATGAGGGGCGTTCGGGCCTCATCGATGAGGATGCTGTCCACCTCGTCGACGATGGCGTAGTTGTGGGGCGTGTCCCTGCGCTGGACCACCTGGGAGAGATCCGTCACCATGTTGTCCCGCAGGTAGTCGAACCCGAACTCGTTGTTGGTCCCGTAGGTAATGTCCGCGGCGTAAGCGTCGCGCCGGCTGGCGGGCGCCAGGTAGCGCAGGCTAGGGTTGTCCAGGTTGGCAGACGGGTCGTAGATGTAGGCCGAATCGTGCTGGAGGACGCCGACGGAGAGCCCCAGCGAGTGGTAGATGGGGCCCATCCACTGGGCATCGCGCTTGGCCAGGTAGTCGTTAACCGTCACCAGGTGCGCGCCACGGCCTTCCAGGGCGTTCAAGTATAGGGGCAAGGTGGCCACTAAAGTTTTACCTTCGCCCGTCTTCATCTCGGCGATCTTGCCCTGGTGCAGCACTATGCCGCCCAGGAGCTGGACATCGAAGTGGCGCAACCCTATGCGCCGCCGGGAGGCCTCTCGCACCGCGGCGAAGGCCTCAGGCAGGATGTCGTCCAGGGTCTCGCCCTCGGCCAGGCGTTGCCGCAGGTACGGGGTCTTGGCGGCGAGTTCGGCGTCGCTAAGGGCGGCGAACTCCTCCTCCAGATCGTTGATCTCGGCTACGATGGGCCAGAGCTTGCGCAGCTCCTTCTCGTTGTAATCGCCGCCCAGGGCCTTCTTGATGATCCCTAATACCATGCTCGGACCTTTCTTGCGCCGGCCCTCAGCCAGCGTGTGCCCCCTGGCCATCTGTTCCGGGACCCGGCGCTCCGCATCTATGATAGCAGCTTGGGAGGCGGGCCGGCCGGCGAACGGATGGATTCAATTGCCCGGGGGGAGACCCTCTAGCTCCTGGGCCGCAGCCTCTGATTCCGCGGCGGCGGCCCGGAAGATGCCTCGCGTCATAGCGGTGGGAGAGTCTTGGGCCCGCTGGCTGTACACCCTTGCCCGGAGGCGGTGGGCTTCCGGGTTGTCGGGTTCCGCTGCCGTTGCCCAGTCCACGAGGTGACTGGCCAAGGCCAGGTCGCCGGCGTCCAGCAGCTCGGCGGCGCGATGCACCAGGCCGCTGACCCCGCCGGCCAGGCGGGACACCTCGCGGCCGAGCTCCGCCAGCGGGGCGGGCTTGAGGTTGGAGGGCACGCCGTCGTACCAGCCGCCGTAGAGCCGCCAGATGTTGCGCACGATGAACTCCGGCTCATCGTACAGAGGTTGCAGATACGGGCGGTCTAGAAGATGGTCAGGCGGCCGCACGGTGGCGACTATCACGCCGAGGGGCGCCCCTTCGTTCATCAGCGCCACGGTCTGGTCGTGCAGGGAGAGCAGATATTCGCTGGTGTCCAACAGGGCTTGCCGCACCCGCTCCCTGCCGAGGATCACGGCGCCGTGGCCCGGAAGCATGATCTCGGCCTCCAAGGCCGCCATCTCGCGCAAGGCCAGGGCCCACTCCAGTGGGTAGCGCTGGACCTTCTGAGGGTTGCCAGCATTGGGCGCGGACCACTCGAAAAAGTCCCCCGGGCAGAGGATGTGGCGCTCGGGGATCCATACCCACGTCTGGTCATCCGTTTGGCCGCGGTTATGCCGCAGCTCGAACCGCTGGCCGCCCACCGTGAGGGTTAGCGCTTCCCGGTACGTTGTGTCGGGGTACACGTACTCCACCGGCCAGCGGACGGTTGTCCCGCCCTGCTGCCCTGGCTGGAACTGCCGGGTGTTGATGACCCCGTTGTACCCTGCCGTGAGCACGTATCGCTGGAATCGGCCGGCTACCGCCTCATGGGCTACCACTCGCGGTGGCGGCCAGCCCTTCTCCCGGGCCTCCTGGGCGAAGGGCGGCACCCCGAAGACGTGGTCCACATGCCCGTGGCTATATATGGCCGTGTTCAGCCTGGCGCCTGACCAGGAGCGGACCGCCTGGAAGGTCTGCCTTTGGCCGAAGTGGGTACCCGTGTCCACCATCACCAGCCCGTCCGCCGTCTCGAAGACGGCGAGGTTCGAGAACGAGTGGTAGAAGAGGACGCAAGGTGCGATCTCCTCGCTGTCGCCGTCAGCCCGCAAGGGATGGAGATCCTCTCGGGTCACATGTCCCGACCACATCCGCTCTGCCATCTCAAGGATCTTGCCCATAGCTGGTTCACCCTTCACTGGCGCCGAAGCTGTGGTGTGGCCCGAGGATAGCATCCGGGACGGGCCCTTTCAACGGTTCCCCGCTATACTTCGTTTCGGCTCACGGTCATGAGGAAAGGAGGGCAAAGTGCTGCGATCCCTACGCATAGGCCTTCTGGCTGCCCTTCTGGCCGGCGTTGGAACTGGCTTGCTGGCCGCGCGTTTCTTCCAGCGCACGCGGGGGCGGCACTTCGATTCCGCCGGCGTCCGCCTGCACTTCACCGACGAAGGTTCTGGAGAGCCTGTCATTCTCCTGCACGGGTTCGCCGTGAACGCCGACCTGAACTGGCGACTGCCGGGCCTGATACGGGCCCTGCGGCGAGAGTTCCGGGTCATCGCCCCGGACCTCCGGGGCCATGGCCTGAGCGGCAAGCCGCACGATGCCGCGCAGTACGGCCACCAGATGGTCTTGGACGTCCTCCGCCTCATGGATCACCTGGGGATCGCTAAGGCTCATGTGGCCGGCTACTCCTTGGGTGGCTTCATAACCCTCAGGTTGGCGGTAGAGAGCCCGGAACGGCTGATCACGGCCTCCGTTCTGGGAGCGGGTTGGGAACGGCCGGAGGAGAACGCCTTTTTGGAAGCAGCGGAGGAGATGGCTTTGGCTTTGGAGTCGGGCCGGGGCATCGGTCCCATAGCAGCGCGCCTCGGGGGTCCCAGAGCGAAGCCCGGCCCGCTGCATACCTTCTGGGTCTGGTTCATGACCCGCTTCCTCAACGACGGCCGGGCCTTGGCCGGCGTCGTACGGGGAACACGAGACCTCGCCGTCAGCGAAGAGGAGCTGGCCCGCGTCACGGTGCCCCTATGTGTCATCATCGGAAGCTGCGATCCGATGCTCCCGGGCGCCGAGGCCTTGCGAGAGCGGGTGCCCGGGACGGAGTTCACGATGGTGCAGGGGGCTGACCACCTCCAGGCGCCACGGCGGCGGGAGCTACGGGACGCCCTTCTCAACTTCCTGCGCAGGCACAGCGCCGCAGGCCGCCAGGGTTAGCGCGGGCGCCTCCTATTTGCCGTTGAAGAGGGCGCCGACGGACTGGCCGGTGTGAATGCGGCGGATAGCCTCGCCCAGCAGGGGGGCCACCGATAGAACCGTCATGTTGGGCAGGCGCTTGTGGGGCGGAATAGGGATGGTGTCCGTGAACACCAGCTCTCGGAGCGGCGCCCCTTCGATCTTCTGGACGGCGTTGCCCGAGAGGATGGCATGGGTGGCGGAGGCGTAGACCTCCTGCGCCCCGTGCCTGGCGACGATCTCGGCGGTGGCCACGAGAGTGCCCCCTGTGTCCACCTCGTCGTCGACGATGAGGGCGGTGCGCCCCTGCACATCGCCTATGATGTTTACGGCTTCCACCCTCTGTTCGTTGCCGATTCGCCGCTTCTCCACGATGGCCAGCGGCACGTCCAGGCGGTCGGCCATGTGGCGCGCCCGTTTGGCATCGCCTACGTCGGTGGCCACCACCGTAAGGTTTGGGATGCCCTTCCCACGGAAGTAGTCGGCCAGGATGGAAAGGGCCGTTAGTTCGTCCACAGGTATATTGAAGAAGCCCTGGATCTGTCCGGCGTGGAGGTCCATGGTGAGTATCCGGTCGGCCCCCGCCGTCTCCAGGAAGTTGGCGATAAGGCGGGCCGTGATGGGCACCCTGGGCTGGTCCTTCTTATCGCTGCGGCCGTAGGGGTAGTAGGGGATGACGGCGGTGATGCGCCCGGCGGAGGCGCGGCGGGCGGCGTCGATCATAATGAACAGCTCCATGAGCCTGGTGTTCACCGGCGAGGCGATGGGCTGCACCAGAAAGACGTCGCGGGCGCGGATGTTCTCGCAGAAACGGACGAAGATGTTCTCGTTGGAGAACTCGAACACCTCGCACTGGCCGAGGGGCATGTCCAGGTAGCCGCAGATAGCCTCCGCCAGCGCGGGGTGTGCGTTCCCGGTGAAGACCTTTAAACCCTGGAAGAGGGGTACGTCAGTCACGTCGCAAGCCCGTCTCAATATATGATGGTGGCGGCGCAAGAGACAACCCGCCGGCTTGCGTCATCCCCCTCCCTCTGTCATCCCTCCGCTTCGGCCGGGATGACCGTCCCCAGGTTGACGCCGGAGCTGCGCCGCGGCTAGCTTAGAGGGGCCCAGGCGCTTGCTCCTAAAGGATCTCCGCCATCTCGAAGGCCCGTCCCTACTACTCAGCCAGTTCAGCCTCTGGCAGCCGGCCCAACGGCCGCGAGGCGCTGGCGCCTGCTGCGCTCCTCTCCTTGGGCGTTATGTGGGGCGCGTCCTTCCTGTTCATCAAGGTCATTGTCGATGAGGCGTCCGCTCTGCAGCTCGTGGCCGGGCGGCTGAGCTTGGGCGCCCTGGCCGTCGGCCTGGCCGTGGCCTATCGCCGCCAGCCCCTGGGCTGGACGACCGGGCTGATAGCCCGCGTGTCGGTGGTGGCGGCTGTCAACAACATTCTGCCCTTCTTCCTCATAGCCACCGGGGAGGAACGGATCGATAGCGGCGCCGCGTCCGTCCTCAACTCCACCATGCCCATCTTTACCGCAGTCCTTGCCGCCGTCTTCCTGCCCGGCGAACGCCTGACGCCGGGTCGCATCCTTGGCCTCCTCCTGGGCCTTACCGGCGTCGCCACCCTCACCGGCAAGGATGCTTTGGACATAACGGATGCGGATGTCCTCTCGGAGCTGGCTGTCGTGGGCGCTGCCCTCTGCTATGGGATCGGCTCCGTTTACGCCAGGACCCTCTTGCGGGAGCAAGATCCCCTGAACCTGTCTCTGCTCCAGCTGGGGCTAGCATCCGCGATGGCATTGCCCTTGACGCTGCTGGTCGACGGCGTACCCGATGCGTCTGTCAGCCTGGAAGCGGCCCTCTCTCTGCTGGCCCTCGGCCTGGGGGGCACCGGGATGGCTTACGTTCTTTACCTCTGGCTAATCGAAGTGGTCGGCAGCGTCCGGGCGTCGCTGGTTACCTACGTCATACCGGTCACTGGTCTGATTCTGGGGTGGCTGGTCTTGGGCGAGGACGTCGGGGTCAACGTTCTTGCGGGCTTCGCGCTCATCGCGCTGGGGGTCGCTGCTGTGATGCGCGGAGATGCGCCCGGCCGGGTTGTCAGACCCGCCAGCAGATAGGTATCAGATTTGCATCTTCCCCCGCCGGTTGTGTTGACATTCCGAAAGCGCGGTGTTAAGGTAATAGGTCGGATGGCTGCTAAGTCCCCCAAGTCATTGTCCCCCTGTCTAACTGTCTTTGCCTTCTGGCGGTAGTTTCTTAATTGGCAAGAGGTTGAATTCGTAGCCTCCCAAGGAGAGGTATTGCATGGTTGTGCCCCGAGACGTCGTTCGCGAGAAGTTCCGCGTCCCCCACGTTACCAAGGACTATTCGCGGATCCCAACGGTCATAGACCTGCCGCACCTGGTGCAGATCCAGGTGGAGTCCTACGAGACCTTCAAGAGGGAGGGCCTGCGGGAGCTCTTCGACGAGATATCTCCCATCCAAGACTTCACGGGCAACCGGCTGGAGATGCGGTTTACCGACTACACGTTCGGTGAGCCGAAGTACAGCCAAGAGGAGTGCCGGGTGCGGGACGCCACCTACGCTGCGCCACTGCGGGTCAACGTGCAGCTCTTGGTCAAGGAGACGGGCGAGATCAAGGAGCAGGAGATCTTCATGGGGGATTTTCCCCTCATGACGGAAAAGGGCACCTTCATCATCAACGGTGCCGAACGCGTCGTCGTCTCCCAGCTCGTCCGCTCTCCCGGCGTCTACCTTACGCTGGAGCGCGACGCCGCCACGGGCCGGGACCTGTGTTTCGCCAAGCTCATCCCCAACCGCGGCGCCTGGCTGGAGTTCGAAACATCGAATAAGGATGTCATCGCCGTTAAGGTGGATCGCAAGCGCAAGATCCCCATCACGACCCTCTTGCGCGCCATCGATGACCCGAGCCTGCTGCCGGACCACCCAAGCTCCGCCATCCTTCGAGAGATCCAGGAGAAGATCGACAAGGCGAAGACCGAAAAAGAGGCGGAGAAGCTCCGTGTCCAGATGCTCCACCACCTGGGCACCAGCGAGCGGATCCTGGCCATGTTCGAGGATGTCGACACCTCGCCGGAGCACCGCTACATCGAGTCCACCCTGGCCCGGGATCCTTCCTGCGAGAACAAGGAGCAGGCCCTGGTGGAGTTTTACCGCAGGTTGAGGCCGGGCGACCCGCCGACTATCGAGAACGCCCGCCAGCTCATCAACTCCCTCTTCTTCAACCCGCGCCGTTACGACCTGGGCAAGGTGGGTCGGTACAAAGTGAACAAGCGGCTCGGCCGCCCGGGCGCTACCCTGGCGCGGGTCCTGGAGCCCGAGGACCTCATCGCCATCGTGCGCGAGATCATCCGGCTGAACAACGGCTTCGGCAAACCCGATGACATCGATCACCTGGGCAACCGGCGCGTGCGCACGGTGGGCGAGCTCATCCAGAACCAGTTCCGCATCGGGCTCCTGCGCATGGAGAGGGTGATCCGGGAGAGGATGACCATCACGGATCCTGAGGAGACGGCGCCCAGCCAGCTCATCAACATCCGGCCGGTGGTAGCCGCCATCAAGGAGTTCTTCGGCGGCTCCCAGCTCTCCCAGTTCATGGATCAGACTAACCCCCTGGCCGAGCTTACCCATAAGCGCAGGCTCTCGGCCCTGGGCCCCGGCGGCCTTTCCCGCGACCGGGCCGGGTTCGACGTCCGCGACGTCCACTTCAGCCACTACGGACGCATCTGCCCTATCGAGACCCCTGAGGGCCCCAACATCGGCCTCATCGGCAGTCTGGCCACCTTCGGGCGGGTCAACGAGTACGGGTTCATCGAGACGCCGTACCGCAAGGTGATACGCCAACTCCCGAAGGACTCGCCGGACCTGGTGGGGCGCACCCTGCGGCAGGACGTGCTGGACGCCTCGGGCAAGGTTATCGCGACCGCTGGCCAGGAGATCGACGCCGGCTTGGCCAAGAAGCTGGCAGCAGCTGCCTCCGATGTCATTCCTGTCCGGCCCTTCGTCTCCAACCAGGTGGACTACCTCTCCGCCGATGAAGAGGAGAACTTCGTGGTGGCCCAGGCTAACTCGCCAGTGGACGCCCGCGGCCACTTCCTGGTGGAACGCGTCGAAGCGCGGCACGGCGGGGCCTTCACTACCGCCAGCCCGGATCAGGTGGACTACCTCGACCTGTCTCCCAAGCAGGTCGTCTCCGTGGCCGCGTCCCTCATCCCCTTCCTGGAGCACGATGACGCCAACCGCGCCCTCATGGGCGCCAACATGCAGCGCCAGGCGGTGCCCCTGGTGCGCCCGGAGATTCCCCTGGTGGGCACCGGCATGGAGCTCAAGACTGCCCTGGACTCGGGTCAGGTCATTACGGCCGAGGGCGATGGCGTGGTCGTCTCCGTGACCGGAGAAGCCATCGTCGTGCAGTACGACAACGGTATCGAGAAGACCTACCGGTTGCAGAAGTTCTTGCGCTCCAACCAGGGCACCTGCATCAACCACCGGGACGTCGTCACCCGGGGCCAAAGGGTGACCAAGGGGCAGCCGTTGGCCGACAGCTCCTCCACCGACGAGGGTGAGCTGGCGCTGGGGCAGACCCTCCTTTGCGCCTTCATGAGCTGGGA
>DAOUAG010000065.1:0-6818 GCA_034433815.1 Dehalococcoidia bacterium
GTCTCCTCCAGCTCAGCCATGCGCTTACGGATTTCATCTTGGTAGCGTTCCAAGAGCGACCTTTGCATTCGGCGGGTGATGGCCGTGGTGCCCAGGGCATACATCAGAGGCACTCCGCCCAGCATGGCCAGCGTGAGGTACTGCCAGGCGTGGTCCGCGCTCATCACCAGAAGGCCCAGGGCCGCCAGGGTGGTGATTGTCACGGCCAAGGCGCCAGCCTTCACCACGCGGCCGACGGCGCGCTCTTCCCGTTCGATCTCCTCCTCTAGGATTTCTTGCCTATCGGGCCCTGGAGCTCGCATGCCTTTACCTGTCTACGTGTAACTTCTCTCCGGCTGCAGCTCCGAAGGGCTAGCGTTCCGGTATTCATTTAGCTTCAATCCGCCTTCGGCGGCCCGGCGGCCGTGCCCCGTTCTTGCGCCGGGGTTTAGGCCCGTGGCTTTGCGCCCCGCCCTTTCGGCGCGGTTTGCCCTTATCGAAGCTCGAAGCCGGACTGACTTCAGAGTGCAGTCCTGAATGGTAAGACGCCCGCGGGCGCCTGCGGTTACAGAGGGACGACAAGGAGGACCGTCAGCGGGCCGAGAAAACGAGCTGCCCCATCACCCAGGTCATCACTGGCGTCAGGTCCGCGTCCAGGGCCACCAGGTCGGCGTCGTAGCCCCGGGCGATGCGGCCCTTGCGCCGGCCCAGGCCCAGGGCGGCGGCCGGCGTGGATGCGGCCATACGAAAGGCTTCCGAAAGGCTGGCGCAGCCCCACTGGATCACGTTGCGGACGAGGGCGTCCATGGTGGAAGCGCCGCCGGCCAGGGTGCCGTCCGGGAGCTGCACCCGGCCACTTCGAAGATGGGCCGCTTCCTTGCCGATGCGCAGCTCTCCCTCCTTCAGGCCCGCGGGGGTGACGCCATCGGTGATCAGGGCGATGCGCTCGGGGCCAAAGGCGCGCACCAGGAGGGCCACCACGGAGGGGTGCAGGTGCACGCCATCGGCGATGACCTCCACGGTGACGCCCGGCGAGTCCAGGGCGGCCGCTACTGGCCCGGGCTCGCGATGGTGGAAAGGGCGCATGGCGTTGAAGGCGTGGGTAACCTGGGAGGCTCCGGCGCGAAACGCCGCGCGCGCGGCCTCGTAGGTGGCATCCGTGTGGCCGACGGACACTCGTACGCCGCGGGCCACCGCCGCCCGAATGAGAGCCTCGGCGCCCGCCAGTTCGGGGGCTACCGTCATCACCGCCAGGCGGCCCTGGGCGGCCTGGGCTATGCCATCGAAGGCGCGCTGGTCCGGGGGCAGCGGCCATGACGGGGGCAGGGCGCCCCCGCGGGCCGAGTTGACGAAGGGGCCCTCGAGGTTGATGCCCAGCAGGCTAGCGCCCGATGGGTTTCCTGCGGCCTTCACGGCGGCCCGGATGAAGCGGAGGCCTTCCTCCAGGCCGGAAGCGCAGATGGTGGCCAGGAACGAGGTGACACCGGTGGTAGGCACCCATGCGCTATAGCTCCGCATTTCGCCTGGATCATCGGTCATTAGGGAGAAGCCCCCGCCGCCGTGCACATGGACATCGATGAACCCGGGCGCCAGGATCAGCCCTTCGAGATCCAGGATGTCGGCGCCATCCGGGGGCAGTAGGTCGGCGCCTACGCCCGCTATCCGTTCGCCTTGGATGAGAACGCAGCCCGATGGTATCTCCTCATCCGGGGTAACGATGTGGGCGTTGCGCAACAGCGTGCTCATGCTCGTTTCGCATCATACACCCGCTGTCCTGGCTAGACCCTTGTAACTCTTAACCCGTTGTTAACGTCTTGCCCTTGGGGGCCACTACATGCTCAAGAAGATCCTGGCGCCGTTGGACGGTACCCCGGCTGCCGAGGCAGGGCTCGCCTGGGCCAAGCATCTCGCGGCCCGCTGCGGCGCTTCCCTGCACCTCCTGACGGTGCTTGAGGGGGGCCGCCCGAATGGAGCAGGCCCAGCGCACCGGTATCTCAAGCGACACCAGAAGAGCATCGAGGCGGAGGGGCTCAAGGTGAGCATCGAGGTGGCCTACGGGATTGCCCCAAAGGTGATCGTGGAGGCCGCGGCTCAAGCGGAACTCACCGTGATGACCTACGGCACCAGCCGCTGGCTCTTCGGTCAGGCCCTGGATATGGTCCTTCGCCACGCCCCCCGGCCCGTCGCGGTGGTGAGAGGGGCCGCAACCGGCAGCCGGCCGCTGCGCGACGTAGGCAAGATCCTGGTACCGCTGGATGCGACCCCGGAGTCGCGGCACGCGCTGCCGGCGGGGCTGGAGGTGGCGAAGGCGGTGGGTGGCTCCGTGGTGTTGTGCCACATGGTGCGGCCCATCGGCATCTATACCGACCCGAACCAGGCGCCGCCCGGTGTGGCCCGGGCCCTCGATGGTTTCCTGGACGAGGCGCGGGCGTTCCTGGCGCGGGCGGCTCTCGAAGCGCAGGGAGCCGGCGTGAACGTGGAGGTCGCAGTGATGGTTGCGGAGCCCTTCGAGGGGATCGTGCGGCTGGCGGACGATTGTGGCGCGGGTCTGATCGCGATGGCCACCCGGGGCAACGGCAGCCTGAGCCGGGTGCTGGGCAGCGTGGCCTATCCCGTCGCCCAGCATGGGCGCGTGCCCTGCCTCCTGGTGCGGCGCCTGTCCGCCGGCTAGACGCCGGCCTGCCTACCGGGCGCCTAGGGCCCTGTGCTACACTGGCGCCACGAACCGCCCCCACGCGGTCTTGTTCGAGCGCAAGGAGGCTGACCTTTGGAGCGCATCGTGCGCATGGAGGGCCATATCAGGCCGGAGGACGTGCGGCGCAGTCCGTTCCTCTACCTGCCCTTCCCTGTTCCGGAAAAGACACGGCGCCTCCACGTCTCCTACTCCTACTCCGATCCGGTCAGGGCGCCCTTCGGCCTAGGGCCTGGGAACACCGTAGACATCGGCATCTTCGACTCGCGCGGCCACGGGTTTCTGGACGCTCCAGGCTTCAGGGGTTGGAGCGGGTCTTCCAAACCGGAGTTCTTCATCGCGCCGCATGAGGCAACCCCAGGGTACATCCGTGGCCCCCTCTTCCCAGGCCAGTGGCACGTGATGCTGGGGGTGGACCGCATCGAACCAGAGGGGGCGCGTTACGAGGTGACGGTGCGCTTGGAGGTGGCGGGTGAACCCGACGCCAGCGCGCCGGGTATGCGGGCCGCTGGGACCAGGCCGACGCGCAGGGCGGACGGCCGCAGCCGGTGGGTGAAGGGAGACCTGCACTCCCACACGGTGCACTCCGATGGCGAGAACACGGTGGAAGAGCTGGCCCGCGCCGCCACGACGTTGGGCCTGGACTTCTTGGCCATAACGGACCATAACACCGTCACGCATCACGAGGAGATCGAGGCGCTATCCCACCTGCCCATCGTCCTCATTCCGGGCGAAGAGATCACAACCTACTTCGGGCACGCCAACGTCTGGGGGCTGCGGGAGTGGGTAGAGTTCCGCTGCGCCGACGACGACGCCATGCGGGCGGTGCGGGAATACGTGCTGCGCAAGAGCGGCCTCATCTCCGTGAACCACCCCAAGAGCGTCGGCCCGCCTTGGTTCTTCCAGGGCTGGGAGGGGTATCCCTGTATGGAGGTCTGGCAAGCCCCCTGGCGCTTCTACAACTGGGAGTCGCTGGAACGCTGGGATGCCTTGTTGCGGCGCGGGCAGCGGGTCGTGGCGGTGGGAGGCTCGGACACCCATTCGGTGCCGCCGGCGCGGCCGCGGCACCCACACGGGCTCGGCAACCCCACCACCTGGGTCTGGGCCGAGGGTGGCCCCAGCGAGGAGTCCATCCTGGAGGGCATTCGCCGAGGCCATGTCTTCATCAGCGACGCCCCGGACGGGGCGATGCTGGTGCTTGAGGCGGACGCAGATGGCGATGGCCACTTCGAGACGATGATGGGCGACTCCGTGGCTGTACACGAAGGAAGACGCGTCCAGTTTCGCGTCCACGTCCGGGGCGGGCAGGACCGGCGCCTCTGGCTCCTCTGTGATGGGCACCCTCTGGACATCATCCCCCTGGACCGGGACGACATCGTTTTCAGCTTCTCGCTGCTGCCCGAGGGCCATCGCTACGTGCGGGCCGAGCTGCGGGGTTACCGGGGCAACGCGGCCCGTGGCGAGGTGGTCTGGGCCATGACGAACCCCATCTGGCTCCAGGCGGCGGAGACGTGAGCAGCGCGCAAACGCCCCAAACGGCCAAGGCCGAACGGCGCCGCGTCCTGGTGGTCGTCTCCCACACCCACTGGGACCGCGAGTGGTACCAGCCCTTCGAGGAGTTCCGGGTGCGCCTGGTGCGTATGATGGACGCGCTCCTGGACCTCTTCGCCCACGACCCCGAGTTCCGCTACTTCGTCCTGGACGGGCAGACCGTCCCCCTGGACGATTACCTCGAGGTGCGTCCGGACCGCAGGCCGGAGATCGAACGACTGGTGCGGGAGGGGCGCCTGCTTATCGGGCCCAACTACATCCTGCCTGACGAGTTTCTCATCGGCGGCGAGGCCCACATCCGCAACCTGATGACCGGCATCCGTTCGGCCCGAGAGTACGGCGGGGCCATGATGGTGGGGTACGCTCCGGACGCCTTCGGGCACATCGCCCACCTGCCGGCCATCCTGCGGGGCTTCGGCATAGACACCGCCCTCATCTGGCGAGGGGTTGGCCCGGAGGCCACCACCTCGGAGTTCCGCTGGGCCGCGCCGGACGGTTCTGAGGTCCTCGTTCTGCACTTCCCCTTCGGATATGGCATGCTGCCCGTAATGCCTGAGGACCCGGAGCAGCTACGCGCGGCCCTGAACAACGTCCGCCGCCTGTTGGAACCGCTAGCCACCACCCGCTACGTCCTCGTGCCTAACGGCACGGACCACCTGCCGGCCCACACGGGGCTCTCCCGCATCATCCGGGAAGCCAACGGCATGCTGGAAGACGCCGAGATGATCCACGGCAACTACCCCCAACTGGCGGCCGATATCCGGCGCGAGCTAGGAGAGGGGATCGATCGCCTGCCGCTGCTCACCGGCGAGTTCCGCAACAGCAAGCGGTCCAACATCCTGCCCGGGGTGCTCTCTACCCGCATGTGGTTGAAGCAGAGGTACCAGGAGTGCGAAGACCTGCTGGCCCGTTACGCCGAGCCGGCGGTGGTTTGGCGGGCTCTGCTGGAGCGGCGCCTGGGCGCAGACCCTGCCGCCGAGAGTCAGCGGGTGCGGTCTGACGCTGGTCTCCTGCGCCAGGCCTGGCGCATGCTCCTTCAGAACGGCCCCCACGATTCCGTCACGGGATGCTCGGTGGATGCCGTGTATGACGACGTGGGGCTGCGTTTCCAGCGCTGCCAGCAGGCCGCGGAGGCGGTGCTCAACGAGGCCCTGCGCCGCATCGCGGCGCTGGCCTCGCCGCCGGGCGAGAGCTGCGTGACCGTCTTCAATCCGGAGCCGGCCCCCCGTTCGGATTTCTGCACGGTGCGCCTGCCGGTGGAGGGAGGCCGGCTGCCAGCGCGGCTGCGGGCTCCCGGCGGGGACCCCGTCGCCATCCAGGTCTTGCAGCGGGGCCTTAGTTCACCCATGGACGCCCGGGAGAGGGTGCTGGCCGGTTTCGTCGCCCCCGCGGTACCCGGCCTGGGCTACAGCGTGTTCCGGGTGGAGTATGGGCCGGAGGAAGGACGTCCTGCTGAGCCACCCCGCGGGGCGGAGCCGGCGATAGAGAACGAATACTTCCGGGTAACCGCGGATGCCGCCACTGGAACCTTCAGGCTGGAGGACAGAGCCCTTGGAATGACCTACGAGGGGCTGAACCGGTTCGTAGACGAGGGGGACCGGGGCGACGAATATACGTACTCGAAGCCCAAGCGCGACGAGATCGTGGCCGTGCCGGCAGGCCCGGCAGCCGTGCAAGTGATAGAGGCCGGCCCGGCCCGGTGCACACTGGAACTGCGGATGACGTACCTGTTGCCGGCGAGCCTGACGGCGGATCGCCAAGGGCGCTCGGATGCCCGAGTGCCGTGCGAGATCGTAACTCGGGCTAGCGTCTACCCCGGGGTGCCCAGGGTGGAGATCGAGACGGAGGTGGAGAACCTGGCGGAGGATCACCGGCTGCGGGCCTGCTTCCCCACCGGCATCAGGGCCGATAGCACGTGGGCCGAGCAGCATTTCGGAGTGGTACAGCGGCCGGTGAAGATCCCCGAGGCCGATTGGTCTTGGCTGGAGACCCCCGTGGGCTTTCACCCCCAAAAGGCCTTCGTCGACGTCAGCGATGGCGCCAGCGGCTTCATGCTGGCCAACCGGGGCCTGCCAGAGTACGAGGCGATAACGGAAGATGACGGCCGCATTACCTTGGCGTTGACCCTTCTGCGCTGCGTGGGTTGGCTGTCCCGAGGGGATCTCGCCGAGCGCAAGGGCCCGGCCGGACCGGGTTTGCCCACTCCTGGAGCCCAAATGAAGGGCCGCTGGCGCTTCCAGTACTCCCTCATCCCGCACCAGGGCGGCTGGGAGCGCGCCTACGCCGAAGCCCACCGCTTTCTCAGGCCGTTGCGCGCCGTGCGCACCACGAGGGGCGCCGGGCGGCTGCCACCCCAGGACGCCCTAGTGGAGTTGGGGCCCCAGGGCGTGGCGCTGTCCGCTCTGAAACTGGCGGAGGACTGCGAAGGCGTGGTGCTACGGGTATCTAACATCCTGAACCGCCCCGTAGAGGCCCGCATACGTTTCCCCCTTGCGGCGGGGCAGCCGCAGCGGGTTAACCTGAACGAGGAGCAACCCTCCCCGCTGGAGGCGACAAACGGCGAGCTGTCCCTTACGCTGCGGAGCAATGAGATAGC
>DAOUAG010000066.1:0-2270 GCA_034433815.1 Dehalococcoidia bacterium
ATCGTCATCGGCGGCCTCGGGTCTATAATGGGCTCCATCATCGGGGGCTTCGTTGTGGTACTATTGCCGGAGCTTTCGACGCACTTGGGCGATGTCTTTTTCGATGCCGACCGGGCCAAACGGTTGTGGCCGACCTTCTACGGGGGTATTCTCATCGTTGTGATCACCCTGATGCCATACGGCATCGCGGGATTTATCCACCGGCTTGCCACCTTGACGCCGGCCGACGTTCGTAGCGGTCTCGCCGGGATTCCTGGCGGCATCGCCGATCGGATGAGGAGGGCAGCAGAAGATGTGTCCTGGGCCTGGGAGACGCGGCCCTGGAGACGGCAGCGGCCACGGTGAGAGGATACAAAAGGGGGGTGATGCCATTGCGAGTCACACTAGCAGTAGGGGCAGTTCATAGAAAGGAGACAGCGCAATGAGGATATTGGCAAACATCCGCGGCAGGGTATGGCCCTGGTTTCTCGTGCTCGTGGCCATCGCTGCGTTAGCGGTAGCGGCTTGCGGTGGGGATGAGGAAGAGGAGAAGACACCGAGCCCGGCGGCTACGTCACCGGGAGCCGCCGCCACCGCGACGCCTAAGGCGACGGTGAAGCCCGGCCCCGGCGTGACCGACACGGAGATCAAGCTGGGCATGACCAACGACCTGGCGGGCACGGGCGGCACCCCGTACGGAGTCGTCACCCCTGCTATGAAGGCCTACTTCGAGAAGGTGAACAGCGAGGACGGGGGCGTTTGCGGACGCAAGATCAACTTCCTGGCAGAAGATGACCAGTACACGCCGGCCGTGGCGGTGGAAAAGACGAAGAAGCTGGTGGAGCAAGACCAGGTCTTCGCCATCGTGGGAGCCCTGGGTACCGGAGCCCACCTGGCCGTGGTGGACTACTTGAACGACCCCAACGGGGACGGCGACAAGTCGGATGGCATACCGGACCTCTTCGTCTCCACGGGCTTCTCCGGCTGGGGCGACTATGAAAAGTGGCCGTGGACCATCGGCTACATCCCTGACTACGTCAGCGACGCCAAGGTGCACGCTGAGTACATCAACAAGAACTTCCCCGGCAAGAAGATCGGGATCCTCTACCAGAACGACGCGTTTGGCAAGGACTACCTCAACGGTCTGAAGGCGGGGCTAGCAGACCCCAAACTCATCGTATCGGAGCAGCCCTATGAGGCCAGCGCCACTGACATCAGCTCCCAGGTGCTGGCCATAAAGGATTCCGGCGCGGACATAATGTTCCTCGCTTCTACGCCCGGCTTCTCGGCCAAGGCCATAGTGGGCGCCCACACCCAGGGATACACGCCGCAGATCAACATGAGCTACGTCAACGCCCACACCAGTGTGGCTTCCCTCATCGGCGGCGGTACCCAGCCCGACCAGTTGGCCAAGGGGTTCAAGGAGCTGGAAGGGGCCATCTCCACCAACTACATCCTGAGCGTGGTCGAGGACAAAGATAACCCGGCCATCGTGGAGCACAAGCGCATCATGGAGAAATACGGTGGGCCGCCGCTGAGCACCCTGAGCGTCTACGGCCAGTCTCTGGCGGAGACCGTGGTGGAGGCGCTCAAGAAGGCCTGCGACAAGCTGGACCGCAAGGGCTTGTTGGAAGCGGCCGAGAGCATCAAGGGCTTTGCCCCCTCTGTGATGTGGCCGGGAATCACCATCGACCTCGGCCCCAAGGATCACCACGCCATCCAGACCATGCAGATCGTGCAGGTACAGGCCGACGGTACCTTGAAGGAGATAGGCACGCCTATCTCGGTGCAATAGTATCGTCTTTCCGCGGGGGTGCGCCGGGGAGGCTCACCCCCGCGCCGCGTCGCTCCGGAGGAGGAAGTATGACCGAGGAGAGCGGCATCGACGACGTCGTTCACCGGCACGGCCGGGCCATCGTCTCCATGGACATCGCCCAGATCATGAACGACCTGATGCCCGACGCCATGATGAAGCTGCAACAGTCCGCCGGGGGTGGCACCGCCCTCCAGATCAACAGCTACCAGGTCCTGGGCCACACCAAAGACGGCGAAGACTACCTGTACGCCGTGAAGTACATCGGGCCCCAGTGGTTCACCGTCCGTGCCCGCTGGTCCCGCGTCGGCTCCGAGTGGAAGATCGTGGACGCCGACATCATCGACCGGGGCTGAAGACCGGCCCCCTACGCCCGCGCCGCCTCCCGCTCCTTCTGGGCCGCCTCGATGATCTTTTGGGCCAGGTGCTGGGGCACTTCCTCGTAATGGGAGAAGGTCATCGTGTAGTACCCCCGGCC
>DAOUAG010000067.1:0-10439 GCA_034433815.1 Dehalococcoidia bacterium
CTGAGTTGACGGCGGCGGAGGTGCGCCGGATTCTCAAGTGCAGCGCCCTGGACTTGGGTCTCCCTGGCGAAGATCCCGGGTATGGTGCCGGGCTCTTGCAGATACCAGACGCCCTGCAGGACAGCGACGGCGACGGCGTCGTCGATTGCCTCGACGGGGTACACCTGGGTATCGCCGGCAGCACCGTTCGTGCCGGCGGCGAGGCGACCCTGCGGCTGTCGGCGTACGCCCCGCCCCCTGGTCTCGGCGCCTTCACCATCGACGTGATCTATGACCCCGCCGTGGCCCAGGTCACCGCCTGCCAGACGTTGCCGGAGATGATCTGCAATCCAGCGTACGCCCCGGGGCGCGTACGGCTGGCGGGCACTAGCGTCACCGGTATGCAGGGCGAGCTTACTATGGCCAGCCTGACCTTTCAGGCCGCCGGCCCCCCTGGGAGTATGACGGAGGTCCGCGTAGAGGCTGGCAGCCTGGCCGACATCGCCGGCGGCGACCTGCTGCCCGAGGCCGAAGTAAACAACGGGGCGCTGTTGGTGGTTCCCAGCGGGTCCGCTGTCCCGGGCGATGTGGACTGCAACGGTGGGGTGGACGCTGTGGACGCGCTTCATGTCCTGCGTCACACCGCCGGGCTTCAGGGAGAGCGGCCGTGTATCACGGAGGGCGATGTGAACTGCGATGGCTACATCGACGCAGTGGATGCGTTGCTCATCTTACGGTACTTAGCCGGATTATCGGCGCCTCCCAAGCGCTGCTAGCCGCGGCGCCGCCACAGGCGCCGGGCGATGCCGCCCAGCAGCGCCCCGCGCAGGTGGGGCCAGAGCCGAGCCAGTTCGGATCGTTCGGCTGGGGTGGGCTCCCTTCGCCCGAAAAGCGACCGGTTGTAGGCCTCGGCTAGGAGCCGGATGCCCGGCGCGCCCCGGAAGGCCCTCTCGAGCCGTCGGGCGTAGTCCCAGGGCGTCTGGCCGGCCTCCGGCGGATACCCGGCCCAAGCCGCCAGGCGTACCGTCTTTTCCCAGAGCTGCTGCGGGTACGGAAGGTGGGCCACGGACCGGCGCCAGCCGGCAGCCACCGCCCCGAAAAGAACCAGCGCGAAGGCGGATGCGCCCAGGGCGGCCCATAAGGTATACGCAGGCCCGCTCCCCTGGTTAGGGGCTAGAACCGTAGGGCTGCTGCCGGCCTCAGGCCGGATGTCGAAGATAGGGTCGGCACCCACCGGTTCCGGTGGCGGCGCTTCCGAGAGGGGTGCCGGCTCCGGAGCATCGGGGACCTGGCGCGTCGGCCGCAGGTCCGCTGGCCGGTCCGGCGACGGGTTGAAGGGGATCCAGCCATAGCCAGGGAAGTATACCTCTGCCCAGGCGTAGGAATCGCTATCGCGCACCGCATAGGACCTGGCGCCGGCGTCGCGATCGCTCTCGTCCACCACGTAGCCCACGGCCAAACGGGCAGGCACGCCCACGGCGCGCAGCAGCACCACCATCGCCGAAGCGTGGTAGTCGAAGTAGCCGCGCTGGCTCTCGAACAGGAAATAGTCCACCGTGTCCCTGCCCGGAGGGACATCTCCGACCCGGTAGTCCACAGGGCGGGTGCGAAGGAAGTCCCGAATGGTAACCGCCATGTCATAGGCACTCCCGCTGTCCCGCGTCAACTGGCGGGCCAACCTGATGACGCGCCGGGGCAACGTTTCAGGGAGTTGAAGGTAGCGCTCCCTAACCCAGGCCGGGTAGTCACGTCCGGCAGACCGCAGCTCCTCGGGCGATGCTGTGGAGACGAACCCAGTGATGCGGTAAGATTGCCCCTTCTCTACGTGTTGCTTTGGCTTGACCACAACGGCATCCGGCGCTGGCATATCGGCTGGGACGATGACCCGCACTGAGGTGGGGCGTCCCGCATCGTCGTGTTCGATCGCCAGGGGGATCAGGCCGGCCGCCAGGGCATTGGCCATCGCCCCATCATCACTCAGGCTCAGGGCGGGGTAGGATGAGATGCTCGAATCGGGGACTTCGGCCAGCAGCGGGCGGTCTGCTGCCAACGGGACTCCGATGCCGAAGAGGACGGATCCCACCACGCTTCGGGCGGTGACGGTAACCGCCAGGGAGATCAGCTCGCCCTCCGCCTTGTGTTCGTCGATGGCCTCGCTGGCTAACAGAGGCAGGCTGTCCGGCAGCGGCACCTCGGATCGCCCGGCGGCTTCCCAACCCCCGGCCGTGTAGGCGTCGTAAATGGCGCCTCGAAGGGCCAGCGGGCCCCGCAAGAGGGTGTCATCGGGCCTGACGGCGAGCACCTGGCGGTCGCCCAGATCGACGGAGCCCTGTAGGGGAGGACGCCCGTGTAATCATGCGCTGGGATGATCTTCTTCGTCTGGAGGGGCCCAGCCAGGCGCACGAAGTGCACCCCGGCGTCGGTGAGTTGGTTGGCCAGGGCCTGGACGGGTGCTGGGGGCGTGAAGGGCCCGGTGGGGGCGATCCAGGCGGCCACCAGGAGCGCCAGTATCGCCCAGGCACCGAAGTTGAGGAACGTCAGGCTGATGAGGGGCGGATAGGGTATATTGTCTTGCCGCCACCGGCGCATGCGCGAGGTGAGGTTGGTGCGCATGACCAAGAGGAGGCCGAAGAGGATGTAGCACACCACGGCGAAGGTCAGCGCATCGCCGACCAGGGCAGCGTCCAGGGTCAGGGTAACGGCCCCCGGGACGAGGCCGGTCCAGGCGTTGTTCCAGCGGAAGATTCTCCATCCCGCGGCGAATACTCCTAGCCAGGTGAGGACCATCACCAGGACATTGAACGGCAACGGGTCATTGCTGACCCCGCCATTCCAGGCGATGTGAGACCACTGGTCGAATCGCCAGTAGAGGTTATCGAGGCGCTGCCCGAAGTCACCGGGGCCAGCCATCTCCGTGGTTCGCCAGAAGACCACCACGCTGCCGAAGCCCAGCGCCAGTAACAGGGCGACGGGGGCGGGCAGGGAGGATCGGGCTAGGGCCAGGGCAGTCACCGCGGCGATAAGGGAGATGAGGGTTAGGGGCGGCATCTGCCTGCTCCACCCGCCGGCCTCTAGCGTGGCCGAAACGCTGAGGACGGCGCCCAACATGAGGCCCAGGGTCAGCCAATCTTCCCAGTCGAGGTACCGCTGGAGCAGACGGCGCGAGGCGGCTAGCGCAGGCGCTGCGGCCGCCGCCAGCGGGCTGGGGCGCGAGAGCTCGTACTCGGCCATGCTACGCCACTCCCACGCCGGTCCTCCCCAGCGGCTGTGCCCCCATCAGGCCGGCCGGTCCCAGCATGAGGCCGATGTCGTCCCCGCATGACACTACGTAGCCGGTAACCCCGGCGGCGACCAGCGCTCGCTGGGGCAGAGGCCCCCGGTCCTTGGCGCCGAAGGTGGCTGGGTCCAGAAGCACGCAGGCCGTTCGCGCACCCTGGTGGCCGAGAGCGCCTAGGGCAAACACCCAGTCTTCGGACACCGATGGCGTGACCACGATGACCGTGCTGTGCCGGCCGAAGCGCCGGGACTCCTTCTCCAACACTTCTTCGAGGGGCACCGAACCGTCTGCGTGCACTGCCGCCAGGGTCTCCAGTATCCGCGTGTACTGCTGGATCCCGCGGGCCGGCTCCAGGATGACAGGCCTCGCCCCGGAAGCCAGCAGGGCCAGCATGCTGTTCTCCCGCAGGAAGTGCCAGGCCAGGGAAGCGGCTATTCGCACCCCGTACTCCTCGCTGCTCTCATCGCTTACGCCGGCGTGGACCGTCCCCTGGAGATCCAACACGATCCAGACGTTGCTACTGGGGTCCATCTCGAACGTCTTCACCGCCAGCCGGCCGAGGCGGGCGGTAGTGGGCCAGTGGATACGGTTGTAGCTATCGCCCGGATAGTACTCCCGAATACCAGAGGCGTTGGGGGTCACGTAGTGGGTGCGCTGGCGCACCGTGCCCTCGCCCGGGAGCTGGGCGGCCGGTAGCGCGAAGTACGGCAGCTCCTCCGGCTGGGGGAGGACGAGGAGAGGGCACGCCTGGCCGTACGTCCTCTCCAGGCGGAAGAGCCCGAAGGGGTCGCCCGTGGTGATGCGCAAAGGCCCGACGGTGAAGAGGCCTCGCCGCCGGCACGTGAGCTTCACTTTCCAGTTGCGGCTGCTTCTGGCAGGCAGGGTCACGACGGTTCGCGGGGAACCGCCGGGCATGTCCGTCAGGTCCTCCAGCTCCAGCCACAGCTTGGTAATGCCACTCGTGCTGCGCAGGTGCACCCGAGCCTCCGCTTCTTGCCCCACTTGGAGCCGGTCCTGGCTGCGCTCAACCTTCACCTGCAGGCCCCGCAGGTGCAACCGGGCCCAGACGAAACAGAGGGGAACTAAGGCCCCCAAGACGTAGGCCGCTCGATAGAACAGCCAGTAGCCGCTCACGGCAGCTAAGGCAGACATCGTGCCCAGCGCCGTCAGCACCAGCAGAAGGTTCTGATTCCGGTAGGCCAGGCGGGTGAGCCGCCGCAGTGCCCGTAAGCCGAGCCAGGCTGGCCAGAGAGGCGCCCTCAGCAAGACACCTGCCGACACGAGAGCCCCCCTAGGCACCCCTAGCTCGGACGCCCGGCACGGGGAGCCGCTGGATGCAGTCCGCTATTACGGAGGCCGGCGTCAGGCCTTGCACGCGGGCCTGCGCCTTGAGGATGATGCGGTGGCCAAGGGCGGGATAGGCCAACGCCTTGATGTCGTCGGGAAGCACGAAATCGCGGCCATCCAGTAGGGCCCGGGCCTGGCCCAGCCGCTGGAGGGCTAGGGAGCCCCTGGGCGAGGCGCCCAGGTACACGGCATCGTGCCTCCGGGTGCCCTCCACGATGCCCACGACGTACTGCTGGATCAACGTGTCGACGTACACCTCCCGGACTGCGGCCTGGAGCGCCAGGATGTCGCCCGCTTCGCAGACCTGGGCTAACTCGCCCACGGGGTGCCCGTGGATTTGGCGCTGCATCATCACCCTCTCGTCTTGGGGTGAGGGATAGCCCAGCTCCAGCCGGATTAGAAAGCGGTCAAGCTGGGCCTCGGGCAAGGGGAACGTTCCCTCGTATTCGATGGGATTCTGAGTGGCCATCACCATGAAGGGCTCCGGCATCCGGTGGGTGACTCCGTCCACCGTCACCTGCCGTTCCTCCATCGCTTCCAGCAGGGCGGACTGGGCCTTCGGCGTCGCCCGGTTGATCTCGTCCGCCAGCACGATCTGGGAAAGGACTGGGCCCGGCCGGAACTCGAAGTCCCCCGTCCGCTGGTTGTAGACCGAGACGCCGGTGACGTCGGTGGGCAAGAGGTCAGGCGTGAACTGGATGCGAGAGAAGCTGCATCCGCTGGAACGGGCCAGGCTGCGGGCGAGCATGGTCTTGCCCACGCCGGGTACATCCTCGATGAGGAGGTGGCCGCCGCACATAAGGGTCATGACCGCCAGCTCGATCTGTTGACGCTTGCCTACGATGACCCGTTCGACGTTGTCGATAAGGCGCTGGGCGGTCTCTCTGGCGTCCAAGGGCGGCTCCAGGGATGAAGGTCGTCCTACCCGTAAACGACGGGCGGCGGTCTCCGGTTTCGTTCCCCGCTGACTCCAGGTTACGCCTGCCGCGGGAAGGGTGGCAATAGACGGATTATCCCCTTGCGTGCCTACGTTTCCTCTCCCCCTGTCTCTGATGTAACCTTGAACCACGTCCTGAGCAAGGAGGCCCCATGTCGGCATATGAAGACCTGCTATACGAGTCCGAAGGCGGCGTCGCAACCATCACGCTGAACCGGCCCGAGCGCCTGAACGCCATCTCCTTCGCCATGCTGGATTCCCTCAGCCGGGCGTTGCGGGAGGCCGATCTGGATCGCGACGTGAGGGTGATCATTCTGACGGGGGCGGGCCGGGGCTTCTGCGCTGGCCTGGACCTGAAGGACCTGACGGCGGGCACAGGCATCGGCGCCGGCGCTGGTGGCGATCTGGCCACCGCCCGCTTCGATCTGGCCGGCGCGCCGCCCATCGTGCTCCACAACACGGATAAGCCCGTCATCTGCGCCCTCAACGGCCCCGCCGCTGGCTACGGGATGGACTTGGCCCTGGGCTGTGACATCCGCATCGCTTCTACGGAGGCTAAGCTCGCGGCGGTGTTCACCAAGCGCGGGATCCTGCCCGAGAGCGGCGGCGCCTGGCTACTGCCCAGGCTCATCGGCTGGGCCAAGGCGGCCGAGATCGCCTTTCGCGGCCTGACCCTGAGCGCGCAGGAGGCGCTGGAGATGGGCCTCGTCAACCACGTGGTGGAGCCGGACCGGCTGATGCCCGCCGCCCGGGAGATGGCGGCCGAGATCGCCTCCAACGCCCCGCTGGCGGTACAGGCCACCAAACGCATGATGCGCCTGGGCCTCGACGAGACGTTCGAGGCCAACGTCCACCACGTCTTCCTCCAGCTCCTACCCCTCTTCCGCAGCCAGGACTTCCTGGAAGGCGTGAAGGCCTTCATGGAGAGGCGGGCGCCCCAGTTCCAGGGGCGCTGAGGCGAGAATTGACGCCGGATAGAGCAATGGCCTCTCACACCCACTGGGACGCCGAAGTCTACGATCGCATCGGCACGCCCATGCGCCGCTGGGCCCAAGAGGTCATCGCCGACCTCGACCTGCGGGGTGACGAGACGGTGCTGGACGCGGGCTGCGGATCGGGCCAGGTGACGCTGGACCTCCTGGAGCGGCTGCCTCGGGGCAAGATCTACGCGGTGGACTCCTCGCCCGAGATGATCGCCAAGCTCACGGCGACGCTGCGAGAGAAGGGGTTCACCAACGTCGTGCCCATCCAGGCCGATCTCACGGATTTTGACCTGCCGGAACCGGTAGATGCCATCTTCTCCAACGCCGTCTTCCACTGGATACAGGACGACGACGGTCTGTTCGGCTCCCTTTTCCGGGCCACCAAGCCGGGCGGGCGCCTGCGGGCCCAGTGTGGCGGTGGCCGAATCTTTGCCCGGTTGATGGCCGCCGTGCGGGAGGTCGTGGCCGGGGAGCCTTATGCCGCGCACCTGAGGGACTACCGGGACGGCAAGAAGTATCGCTCGCCTGGGGAGGCCAAGGCGGCCATGGAGCGCGCGGGCTGGCGCGAGGTCCGCGCTTGGACCTTCGAAGCGCCGGTAAGCTTCGATTCTCCCGACGATGCTGCTTTGTACCTGCGCACCATCATTCTGCGCGACCATGTGGCCCGTTTACCGGAGGGCATAGGTGATGCGTACGTGCGGGACGTAGTGGCGGCGTACCTGGCGCGCCACGGTCCGCCCTTCACGGCCGACTACGTGCGGCTGAACCTGTCGGCCATCCGTCCGGTCTAGGCGCTAGGTACAATGGCGGCGATGAAGAGCCCGCGTCCGGTGTCCTTTCCGACTGATGGCGGTTTCACGCTCGAGGGCGTTCTTCACCTGCCGGATGCGACGCCGGCGCCTGGGATCGTCGTCTGCCACCCCCACCCGCTTTACGGCGGCGATATGAACAACAACGTGGTGGCTCTCGTCTGCCGTGTGGCGGTAGAGAGGGGTATCGCTGCCCTTCGGTTCAACTTTCGGGGGACCGGCCGCAGCGAGGGACGCCACGAGGGTGGCCAGGGAGAGCGCCTCGACATCGCGATGGCGGTAGAGTACATGCGCGGCCTGGCAGAGGTAGACGGTCAGCGCGTGGCCGTGGCCGGGTACTCCTTCGGGGCGGCCGTGGCTTTGGCTGCCGGTTTGGAGGGACTGCGGGCCATGGCGTTGGTTTCGCTGCCCACCATGATGCTGCCAGCCCAGCCGGCGGCGTTGCCGTATCCCGTGCTCCTGATAGCGGGCGATGAGGACGAGTATGTGGACCAAGATGACCTCTCGGAGCTGGCCCAGGCGCTGCGGGCGGAGCTGGTCTTCGTGTCAGGGGCTGACCACTTCTGGTGGGGGCATGAGGGCCCTCTGGCCGAGGCGCTGGGCGGCTTTCTGGGGCGACATCTGGGCTGAGATCACGGGTTCCGGGATGCTATTATGCCAGCGGGCGCTAGCGTTTTGCGTTGCGCACGACTGGGAAGGAGGATCGTCTTGGCCGACGAAGTGCGGATAACCGTCAGGTCCAGCGGACCATACAGGGTCCAGGGCCCCTTCAAGCTGGTTGATGCCGATGGGAACGAGTTCACCCTACCCGAGGGCGAATGGGTGTCCCTGTGTCGCTGTGGACACTCGGAGAACAAGCCCTTCTGTGACGGCACGCACAAGAAGGTGGGTTTCCAGGCTGAAACGAAGGCCAGGTGAAGTCACAGGGACATGGGTGCTCACCTGTAACATCTGCTCAGGCCTTGGTTGGGTCGGCCATTGCCCCGGCCATCCGGGCCGAGTCTACGTCAGTGTAAGGGGCACGCCTTGCGCGCAGAGGGGGCAGGCGGCTGGTTCATAGGCTGGCAGGTCCAGGCGCAGGCAAGCGAAGAAGGGGAGGCCAAAGTCTGCCCTGCCTCCGCTGCGGTCGACTAGGACTGCCACGCCTACCGGCTGGGCCCCGGCCCGCCGCACTGCGTCGAGGACGTCGCGGATGCTTCCCCCCGTCGTCAGCACGTCGTCTACTACCAGCACCCGCTCCCCGGGCGCAAGGGAGAACCCGCGCCTGAACTCGCGGCCGCCCTCTGCGCTCGCGGTTTGGCCCTGGCGGGCGGCGGGCTCGGCGAAGATGGCCCTGGTCTCCAAGAGACGCGCGGTTTCGTAGGCTATGATGATGCCGCCGGTGGTCGGGCCGGCCACTACCTGGGGCTCGAGCTGGCGGGCCCAGCCGGCGATCATGCGGCAGAGGGCCTCGGTTTGCGGAGGGCGTTCCAGTAGCCGGAACTTCTCGATGTAGCGGGACGAGTGTTTGCCGGACGTGAGCTGGAAGTGCCCCTCCAGGAGCGCGCCTGCCTCGCGCAGGAGGGCCTCGGCCTGAGAGGAAACGCCGGCGGCGGCCACCCTACTCCTGGGCGCTGGCGTTATCGGCCAGGCCAACGGAGCGGTTGGGCGCCAGATCGAACTGAGGGCCGCCGTTCCGCCAGTAGGTGATAAGGGCCTTGCCGATGATGTTCTCTTCAGGAACCAGCCAGCCCTGGCGCGAGTCGCTGCTGTTCTGCCGGTTGTCCCCCATAACGAAGTAGCAGGCCTCGGAGCCGCACTCGGCCAATGCCTCTGGGGAGCCTTTCCGGGGTATCTCCCACTTGCAGGTGTTGTTCGGGCAGCTGGTGACGCCCTGGGTATAGGTTTCCTTCAAAGGTGAGCCGTTGATGAACACCTGGCCCGTGGAGTTGTTTATCTCCACCGTGTCCCCTGGCAGGCCGATGATACGTTTTATGAAGTCGCGGTTCGGGCTGTTGGGCGCACGGAAGACGATGACATCGCCCCGGGAGGGCTCCCCCCATAGATGGCGCACCGGGTGGTCGCCTGCCTCGAAGAAGGGGAGCCAGTTGAACATGCTGAGGTCGATGGTGGCGTAGGCCAGCTTGTTAACGATGAGGTACTCGCCGTTCTCCAGGCTGGGGTTCATGCTGGCGCCCTCCACCCGGAAATTCTGGAAGGAGGCGCGGACGGAGAGGAAGATGAGGAGCGCCAAGAGCAGCGTTTCCGCCAGCTCGCGGGCGGTGACCAGCCAGCGGCGCTCCGGCTTGGGGACGACGATCGTCCCCTCCCGCAGGAGGCGTTGATATTCGCTGATCCTTTGCGCGTGGGTGTAACGATCGGGGAAGTGGCCGATGCCCGTCTGGAACTCGCGGCGCAGCACATCGTTCGCTGGCACCTCCCAGGCCAGGGCATCGCCGGCAAGTGCAGAACCTGCCGCAGCGGTCTCCCACCACGATGCGTGCTCAGCCGCCTCTCGGGACAGGGCGTCAGGCGGGGTCTCATCCCAGGGAGAAAACAGGGGGTCAAAGGGCGGCAGGCCCGGCTCCCTCTCCTCCCCCTCTTCTTCAGGCCAGCCGGCGGACTCGTCGAAATCCTTCATTCGTTCGATCTCCATTATAGCAGGGGTTCCTGCGCCCCGGCCGATAAATAGACGAATGGCGGGCCGGCTTGGTTTCGCTGATAGAATGGCCCTGCGCATGAAAGATGACGCCGACGAGAATAGCCTGATCCGGCGGAGCCTGGGAGGCGACCTTGCTGCCTTCAACGTCCTCGTGGAACGACATCAGCGAGGGCTCTACAACCTCTGTCTGCGGATGTTGGGCTCGGGCGCCGCGGCGGAAGACGCCACGCAAGAGGCCTTCATCGCGGCCTTCCGGCGGCTAGACTCGTTCCGAGGCGGGTCCTTCCGCGCCTGGCTGTACCGCATCGCCGCCAACCTGAACGAGCGCCTCTACCGCATCGTGCGCCAGACCGCGCGCGAGCTGGGCAAGAGCGCGGAGCTGGACATCCAGGGCAGCCAGGTCGAGGTCGACCGCAGCGTGCTGGAGCGCATCGGCGCGCCGCTGGAGCACATGCTGCGCAACGCG
>DAOUAG010000068.1:0-17586 GCA_034433815.1 Dehalococcoidia bacterium
CCTAATCATCTCTGCGGCCTTCACCACCGGCGATACCGTGGACCGCAGCATCAGCAGCGAGGCCTACAAGCTCATGGGCCATGTGGACGAGAGACTTCAGCCGGGCGCTGAGCGAGCCAGCGGCGGCTTCGATGACTCGCGGGGGCCCGCCTCCTCCGGGCGCGAGATCCCAGGCGAGGACTACCAGGCGTTCTTGGCGCTGATGGACCAGGCGCAACCCGAGGATGTGGACGGATACATGGGGGTCCTTTACGAAGAGGTGCCCGTGACCAATCCGTCAGCTCGCCTCAGCGAGCCCCTCGTCACTTTCGTGGGGCTGGATGCCGAGAGGGCCACGGGATTTCCGGACGTTCTGTCGGCCGCGAGCGGCGAGGTCCTGGACATCGCCTCTCTGGGCCCGGACGAGGTTTTCGTCAACCAGAGCGCCGCTGAGGAGCTGGACATCAAGGAAGGCGACACGGTACAGGTGTGGGTTCAGAACCAGCCCCACGATTTCAAGGTCGTCGGCATCGTACAAGACAGGCTTCTGACCGGGACCCGCTCGTCAGAGTTGCGAGAGGGTCTGGTGACCAGGCTGGACACCCTCCACCGGTTGTTCGGCCACCAGAGCGTCGACTTCATCGCCATATCCAACGCCGGGGGTGTGCGGGATACCCTTGGCCTGACGGATAAGGTGGAGACAGAGATCCGGGCGCTGGTGCAGCGCGCCGGCCTGGACATGGACTTCGGCAACAGCAAGAAGGACGGCGTGGATCTGGCAGAGACCCTCGGCAACTTCATGACCACCTTCTTCCTCGTCCTGGGCCTTTTCTCCATCGGCGCCGGAATCCTGCTCATCATCATGATCTTCGTCATGCTGGCGGCGGAGCGGAAGCCAGAGATGGGTATGGCCAGGGCGGTGGGCATGAAGCGCTGGCACCTGGTGCAGATGTTCATGGCAGAGGGCACCGCCTACAACATCCTGTCGGCGATGGTGGGCGCTGGCCTGGGGATCCTGGTGGCTTTCGCTATGGCCTATCTTATGGCGGCCATATTCTCCCAGTTCGGCATCTCCATCAGGCCCCACGTTACCCTGCGCACCTTCATCATCTCCTACAGCCTGGGCGTAGTCTTGACCTTTGTGACCGTGAGCTTCGCCTCCTGGCGGATCTCCAAACTGAACATCGTGCGGGCCATACGTGACTTGCCGGAGCCGTCTGGCAGGCGTATGGGCTGGCGAGGATTGGGCGCCTGGGTCGCCATCACCCTCTTGGGAGGTTTCCTCTTCGTCGTTGGCATGAGGAGCGACAGCGCATTTCCCTTCGCCCTGGGCTTCTCCCTGGTGGGTGCCGGGATCGCGGTGATCCTACGGTTTTTGCGCCTGCCCGAAAGGCCGGTCTTTACCGCCATGGGGCTAATACTGCTGGTGATCTGGGCGTTGGTGGCCGGCAACAGGCTGGAATCCATCGTCGGTCCTCTTAACGGTGACATCGAGATGTTCTTTCTGAGCGGGGTGGCCATGGTCACGGCCTCCACCTTTGTCCTGATCTACAACGCAGATGTCGTCCTGCTGCTGGTGTCCCGGGCGGGCGGTGTTTTCGGCACTATCCTTCCGGCCTTGAAGACGGCCATCGCCTACCCGCTAAACAATAAGTTCCGCACAGGCATGACCCTGGCGATGATCTCGCTTGTGGTCTTTGCCCTGACGATGATGTCCACCATGAACTTGAACTTCGACAAATTGTTCCTCTCCGATTCAGCCCGCGGCGGTTGGGACGTGCTGGTGCAGGAGAACGGCAACAACCCATTGGGGGATCTGGCGGCGGCGCTACAAGCGGCCGGATCCGATGTGCCGGACACCTTCCGGGCTGTGGGGCGGGTCAGTTTCGCCGGGGGGAGGGCCTCGTCCGAGGTGCGCGGCGCCGAAGACGCGAAGTTCGAGCCCTACCAGGTCCAGGGCGTGGACGACCGGTTCATTGACGGCGGCCACGTCCCCCTGGAAGCCAGGGCCCGCGGCTACGATAGCGCTGAGGCGGTTTGGCAGGCCCTTAAGACTAGCGATAGTGTGGCGCTTATCGACGCCTTCGCCGTGCGCCACGGGTTTGGCAACGATGAGTTCATCGCCACTGGCATCCCGGAGGGGCAAGAGGTCTTTGACCCGGTGACGCTGGCTATACGTGACCCCGTATCGGGCCGGACGAAGGACGTACAGATCATCGGCGTCGTTTCGTTGGGGTCCAGCAGCACATTTCAGGGCGTCTTCCTTTCAGACGAGGCTTTCAAAGAGATCTTCGGCGAGCCGGAGCTCTCGTGGTACTACGTGGGGCTGAAGGATCCGGGGCAATCGTCTCGTGTGGCCAAGGCCATAGAGTCCACCCTCCTAACGGTAGGCGTCCAGGCTGAGTCCATCAAGGAGAGGGCAGACCGGGATCAGGCGCTATCGCGCAACTTTTTCTACCTGATGCAAGGGTTCATGGCGCTCGGGCTTTTCGTGGGGATCGCAGCGGTAGGAGTGATCGCCTTCCGCACAGTGGGGGAGCGGCGGCAGCAGATCGGCATGCTGCGGGCCATCGGCTACAAACGGGGCACGGTGGCCCTGAGTTTCCTCATGGAGTCGTCCTTCGTCACGCTTCTGGGTATTCTGTCGGGGGTAGCGCTAGCCCTCTGGCTGGCGTATTTCTTGGTGACCAGCAACGACTTCCCGGGCGATGGAAAGGCCTACTACGTGCCCTGGACGCAGTTACTAATCATCGGCGGCTTCACCTTCGCCGCCTCATTGCTCATGACTCTGATCCCGTCGCGCCAGGCGGCCAGCATTCCCGTGGCTGAAGCCTTGCGCTACGAATAGGACGGGCCGCCTTCGCCTACGGGATGGCGCCGGCGTCCTTCAACTCCACGATCTGGTCCCAGCCGTAACCTAGTTCCAGCAAGACCTCCTCGGTGTGCTGGCCCAGCTCCGGCGAAAGGCCCTTCGGTTGCCAGGGGGTGCCGGAGAAGTCGGCCGGGGTGGCCACCATCTCGACCTCCGTGCCGTCTGGCGCCGGGACCTTGGTGAAAGCGCCCGAGGCGCGGACGACGGGGTCCTTGATAGCGTCCTCGATGGTGTTGACGGGCGCCCACCAGACGTCGTGCTGGCGGAAGGCCTCTGCCCAGTGGGAGAGGGGCTTGGTCGCGAAGACGCGGTCCAGCTCCTCCACCAGCGCCGGCGCGTTGAGGCGCCTGGCCTCGATGTTCTTGAAGCGCTCATCGCTCTGGAGGTCCGGCCGCTCGATGGCTGCGCAGAGGTCGCCCCAGTGGCGGTCGGCTTGAAGCAGCAGGAGCCAAAACCAGCGCCCATCTCCGGCTTGGTAACAGTCGATGATGGGGTTGATGGCGTGAAAACGGTCGTAGGGCTCGACGGGCACTCCGAGGCGTAGGGAGAGCATGGTGTCCCATCCAACCATGTACACGCCGACACGGACCAGGGGAACTGACACCCGTTGGCCTTCGCCGGTGCGGTCGCGGGCGTAGAGAGCGGCGCAGACGGCCCCCGCCAGCATCTGGCCCGTCATGTGGTCGCCCATGCCGCCGCGTTGCTGGGGGATGGCGTAGCCTTTGGGCGTCAAGGCCATGGCCACGCCCGATTGGGCCCAGAAGGCGCCGATGTCGTAAGCCGCCACATCTCTCGCCTCGGCGTCGGGCCCATAGCCCGTGATCTGGCCATAGATGAGGCGAGGAAAGCGGGCGTGCAGGCTTTCGTAGTCGAGACCGTATTGCTGGAGGGCTCGTGGGCGGTTGTTGGTGATGAAGACGTCGGCCCGGCCGATGATCTCCAGGGCGATGCGCCGCGCCTCCTCGTGCTCGAGGTTCAGAGCCACGCTGCGTTTCCCACGGTTATCGAGTTCGAAGGGTGGGTTCACCGGTGCGGCGATGCCCATGAGGGAGGCGAACAGGCCGCGAAAGGGATCGCCTGTCGGCGGTTCGATCTTGATCACCTCGGCACCCCAGTCGCCAAGGATGGCCGCACAGGACGGCCCAGCCACCCAGAGCCCCATCTCGACGACCTTGACGCCCTGCAGCGGACCTGCCATCGGATCGCCTCCCTTCTGCGCTACGCGCCTACACCGGGTATTTTGACCGCCGCACGACGATGCGGTCAAAGAGCCCCCGTGCATCGCCTTGTGGCTGACCTTAGGGGACCGAAGAGCTATCCTGAAGATATGCCAGACAACTTGCCGGCGGGGGCGAGACCCGCGGTGCTGCCCTTAGCGGCCATGTTCGCCGCCGTCATCGCCTGGGGATTCGGCGGCATTCTGGCTAAGGAGGTGGGCGTCGACGGCCTGACGGTCTCCTTCTACCGGCTGTGGCTGGGCACGGGCCTCAGCTTTGGTCTCTTAGCTCTCGCGCGCCATCGGCTGACGGTACGGGAGTTCGCCCTTTCGGCCCCTGCGGGGGTGGTCTTTGGCATCAACATGGCCCTCGGCTTTACGGCTGTGAAGCTGACCACCGTGGCTAATGCCACCCTTATCGGCGCGCTGCAACCGGCGTTGACCCTAGTGGTCGCGGGCCCCTGGTTTGGCGAGCGGGTAGGACGGTGGGAGGTCGGCTGGACGTTGGCATCCATCGCAGGGATCGTGATTCTCATCGTTGGGTCTTCAGGATCGCCACACTGGAGTCCTGTCGGCGACCTGTTGGCCGTGCTGGGCGTCTTTCTCTTTACCGGCTACTTCCTTGCCTCCAAACGCATCCGCGCAAGCGTGGCCACGGTGGCGTACATGGCTTGCGTCCACTTGGCGGCGGCCCTGGTGATCACGCCTGTGGTCTTGGCCCGGGGGTTGGACCCGGGGGCCTTGGGCGCCGGCGACTGGGCGCGGCTCTGCATCCTTACGTTGGGCAGTGGAGTCGGCGCCCATATGCTGGTCAACTGGGCCCATCCCTACGTCCCGGTCTCCGTCTCCTCGGTGCTGGTGCTACTAACGCCGGTGGTCGCCACGGTGGCGGCTTGGGTGCTACTGGGGGAGTCGCTTTCCGCGCTGGGCGTCCTCGGCGGCGGCGTGACCTTGGCGGCGGTGGTGGCTGTTTCCCGGCGACATGCGAGCCCCCGGCCACTGCCGGAGCGGGCTCACGTTGTGCCTGAACCGTCGGCGGTGGGCGGTGGCTAGGCTAGAAAAACAGCTGGTGCCGGGGGGCAGAGTCGAACTGCCGACACCGCGGTTTTCAGCCGCGTGCTCTACCACTGAGCTACCCCGGCACCAAAGAATCATTCTAGGTATCGCGTCCTGGGCTGGTCAAGGACGCCGGACAGGGCCGGGCAGCTAGTCCAGTCTGGCGGATTCGGAGGCTTCCATGCGCGTGGGTACGATCAGGGAGACCAAGACCGAAGAGTACCGCGTGGGGCTCACGCCAACGGGTGTGCGTGCGCTGGTAGAGGCGGGGCACGAGGTGTTTGTGGAACGGGGCGCGGGCCTGGGCTCAGGCTTCAGCGATGAGCGATATGCGGCTGCTGGCGCAACGGTGCTGCCATCGGCCGCGGAGGTCGTGGATCGAATAGACCTTCTGGTGAAGGTCAAGGAGCCCCTAGAGCCGGAGTATCCCCTGTTGCGTCCGGGCCTGATCCTGTTCACGTACCTGCATCTGGCGCCGGCCCCAGGGTTGGTGAAAGCGCTCCTGGAGTCTGGCGTGAGTGCCATCGCCTACGAGACCGTGCGACGGGACGATGGCACCTTACCGCTACTGGTACCCATGAGCCAGGTGGCAGGCCGGATGGCTGCGGAGATCGCTGCCCAGTACTTGAAGAAGCCGGGGCCTGGACGGGGTAAGCTGCTTGGCGGCATCGCCGGCGTGGCGCCCGCGAAGGCGCTGGTCATCGGCAGCGGCAACGTGGGTACGGCCGCCACACGGGTGCTCTGCGCGCTAGGGGCGCGGGTGACGGTGACGTCGAGGGACCTCCAACGGCTCTCGGCCCTGGAGAGCCAGTTCCGGGATCGCATCGCCACACGGGTGACAAGCCCGGCGGTATTGGAGGAGGAGCTGGAGGGAGCGGACATACTGATCGGGGCGGTGCTCGTGCCTGGGGGCATCGCACCGAAGCTGGTCACCCGAGAGATGGTGCGTTCGATGGGGGAGGGCGCAGTCCTTGTCGATGTGTGCATCGACCAGGGCGGCATCTCCGAAACGTCGCGTCCCACCAGCCACCGCGACCCTGTGTACGTCGAGGAGGGCGTGATCCACTACTGCGTACCCAACATGCCGGGCGCGGTCCCGCGGACCTCTACCGAAGCCTTGACCTCGGCCACCCTCCCATACGTCCTGCGTCTCGCCTCAAAGGGTCTGCAAGCGCTTCGGGATGACCCTTCGTTGGCGGCGGGCGCCGCGGTGATCAACGGGCGGTTGGTGGCCGAGGCCGTGGCCCGGGCCCAGGGGTTGTCCTACACTCCGCTGGAGGAGGCCCTGTAGTGCCCCGTCTCCCTGCCGTCTTCCGCGAGGAGGATCGCTTTTACGGGCCTTTCGTCGCCGGGGCGGTGTTCTTTGGGCTGGTGTTGGGGTTTCCTCTTGGAACCCTCGTCGCCCATGCCATGGCGCAGCACGCCACTCTGGACGGCCGTCTGCCTCAGGTGCTCCAGCTCCATGGACACCTTCAGCTACAGGGATGGTTCGGGTTGTTCGTGATGGGCATGGGATACCGGCTCGTGGCCCGGTTCACGACGGTACACGTGCGCCCGCCGTGGCTAGTACCGCTGACCTTCCTGCTGATGGCGGGTGGTTTGGCGCTGAGAGCCGTCTCGCAGCCGTGGGCGGACGGGGCGCCGTATGCCGGGCTCTTTGCAACATCCGCCGCGCTGGAGGCCGCCGGGGCCCTCATCTTCGCCGTGGCCATCGTACGTTCGGTGGTGCTGGGCCGGCCGGAGCGGTTCGGGTACTCCCGCTTCTTCCTCACTGGCGGAATATGGGTGGCGATCGCCTTGGGCTTGAACCTTTGGTTCGTAACGGAGGCTGCTTCGGACTCCCGGCCGTTGGTCACAGGTCTTCAGACCAGCGCTATCACCTTCGTGCAACTGTACGGCTTCGCGGCAATGTTCGTGCTGGCCGTCTCGCTGCGCACGTTCCCCATCTTTTTCGGAAGGAAGGAGGCACCCAAGGCGCCGGTGACGTTGGCGTGGGCTGTGCTCAACGCAGGAGTCGGAGCATATGCGGTGGCCGCTGTCTGGCGCTCGTATGACGACTCCGGGATCCTTGAGAACCTTCAGACTCTTGGGTTCCTAGCTGCGGGGGCGTCCCTGGCTTCGATGCCCTTTCTCTTGCGGGTGTTCGAGGGCGCGCCGCACCGCCTACGGGAGTCGGCGCGACGGAGCATGAGGTTCGTGCGCTCCGCTTATCTCTGGCTGCTCTTGGCGGGGCTCCTTCAAGCGTACTACGGGATTAGGGCCTTGTGGGCCGGCCGTCCCCCGGCACATTACGAAACGGATGCAGTGAGGCACTTCATCGCCCTGGGGTTTGTGACGATGACGATTTTCGGCATGTCTTTCCTGGTGTTGCCGCGGCTGGCCATGCGCCGGATCTCCGGCGCGACCGCTCGTTGGTTGGCGCCGGGGCTTCTGGCCTTGCTCTACGGCGCGGCAGCCGCCCGTGGCGCGGGTTCCCTACTGGTAAACGATGCGAAGGCAGATGCCGGCTTCTGGACCATGTCCTCGGCTGGGGTCCTGGGGTTCCTAGCGATGGCCGCTTTCGCCGCGTACCTGGCCCGGAACCCTCCGCAGCCCGACATCCTCTTGCAGGTGCAGCAGAGGAAGTCGCCCGAAGAGCCGATCGTGCTATAATTCACGAAGTCATGGGCAGGTTGGTTCTCATTGCTCCAGAACCCTTGGCAGGAAAGACTACGGTAGTCGCTGCCATAGCTTTGCGGGCCCGCAGCAAGGGCTTGCCTGTGTCGTTGGAGCGGCTACCGGGCGGTGGTAACGAGGCGGCCGACGGGGCGCTTCTTTCGTCGCTCTCCTCGCCTGGCGCTTCCCTCGTCGTTTCCGAAGCCCCGGCAGGCGATCCCGCCGGAGTGCTGGCTTCGTCGCCGGACGCATCGGCGCTGGCCGTGGCGCCAGCCACCATGGCGCCGGAGGACATCGCTGCCTTCTGCCGCACTGTTGGAGACCGGCTGGCGGGACTGGTGGTGAACCGGGTGCCCAGACGGAGGATGGGGGATGTGCGTGGGGCCCTCGAGGCGCTCGGGCTGAATCCGGTGGCCCTATTTCCGGAAGAGCGGGTGCTGGCTGCTCCGGCGCTTCGAGACGTGGCTGCGGCCCTGGGCGCCGAGGGCAGCATAAACAACGGCCGCGCGTCGATGCCCGTTGACGCGCCTCGCATCGCGCCCATCGCTGTGGATCCGGGCCAGGCCTACTTCGTGCAAACCGGTTCCGCGACGGCGATCGTCCGTAGTGACAGGCCGGACCTCCAGTTGGGGGCTCTCAACGCCGGCCTGGCGTGTCTGGTGATCACGGGAGATGCGCCGCTCCTGAGCTATGTCCAGGAAAGGGCGCAAGAGGAGGGGGTGGTGCTGCTGCGCACGCCGATGGGCACCGTGGACGTCGTCAGGACGATCGAGGACCTCTTCGGCACGCGGCCGTTCGCTGGGAGCGACGCCCAATTGGCGGCCCTGGAAGGGCTTGCGGCGTCCCTAGACCCGGTGTTGGCGCAGATCTAGTGCTGATAAGGGGTGGCTTCTTCAGTCGCCGGGCTGGCCACGGCCATGCCGGGGACCTGGGGCGCGGCCTGCTGTGCCGGCGCGGCTGGCTGTGAGGCAGGCGATGACGCCGCGGGCTTTCGCTCGCGGCCGCAGAATGGGCAGACTATCCAGCTGAAGCTAAGGAGCTGGGAGCACTCCCGGCAGACGTCCCGGAGCTGCGTCTGGCAGAAGGGGCAAACGCGCCAAGCGCGCTCCACGAAGCGGCGGCACGACGGGCACACGCCCTCGTCGCCGATCTCGCGCAACAGCGCTTCCTCCTCCAGAGACCGGGCGTACGCCTCCTCCAGGGTTTCGCGGGGGCGCAGCATGAGGTACAGAGCCAGCCCCGGGATGTTAAAGCCCGGGAAGAACATCATGACCACGAAGACCGCCAGGACTTGCAGGCCCAGGTCGCGGGTCCGGTCACGCACGTCGCGGTATACCCAGATGATGATGCTGAGCCAGAGAAGCAGGGCCCAGATACCGCCGATGAGACCCGCGAGGATCGCGTACTCCATCTGCTACTGCCCTCTCGATGAATTAGCCGGTTTCGAGCATTATAACACGCCTTCAGGCTCCAGCGGCACTTGGCTCATGGGTCGCGGCCGAACGGGCCGCCAGGCGGCATGATTCGGTAAACTGGGGCTTGAGGCTCGTGACCATGCCGCGACGCAACCGAAAAGGCTGGCTGGACCCCCCTCAGCGCATCACATTGGCTCTCGACGGGATGGCCTTCGAAGGTGGCGCCATCGCCCGCATGGATGGCGAAACTGCCTTCGTTGAATACGGGATCCCGGGCGAGAGCGTTGTGGCCGAGCTGGAACGAGTGCGCGCGGGTGTCAAGCTGGGCCGAGTCGTGGAGGTGCTTTCCCCGTCTCCCGATCGGGTGGAGCCCCCGTGTCCTTATTTCGGCGAGTGTGGCGGGTGCCAGTGGCAACACATCGCCTACGGGAAACAGCTGGAGCTAAAGGCGCAGGTGGCGGCGGAGCAGATGCGACGCCTGGGACGCTTCCCAGAGCCGCCTGTATCTCCCACCCTGGCAGCGCCGGATCCATGGGGATACCGCAACCACGTCCGGTTCTCCGTGAGGCCGAGGGGCGAAGTCGGCTTCGTCAAACGGGGGACCCACCGCTTCCTGCGCGTCGATCGCTGCCTCATCGCCTCGCCGTGGATCAACGAGGTGTTACCCAGACTGCAAGGCAGGTGTGGCGGGTTGCACCAGGTGGCCTTTCGGGTCGGCGTCAACACCGGCGAGGTGCTGGTCCATCCCAACCTCAGCGGCATCGATCCCACCATCCCCAGCGGCCAGAAGTACTATCACGAGGAGCTTCTGGGGCACCGGTTCCGCATCTCGGCCGGTTCGTTCTTTCAAACCAATACAGCGCAGGCCGAGCGACTGGCGCTCTTGGTGCGGGAGCGGCTTGCTCCGGAGCCGGGGCAGACCGTGCTGGACGCGTACGCCGGAGTGGGCACCTTCGCCGTCATCCTGTCTTCGATGGTGCGGCGCGTACTGGCCATCGAGGAGTCGGCGGCCGCAGTGGATGACGCCATGGTGAACATCGCTGGGTGCCCCAACGTCCAGTACTACCGGGGCAAGGTAGAGGATGTGCTTCCGGAGATCGCCGAGCGGGTGGATTCGCTGATACTGGACCCGCCGCGGGCGGGCTGCCACCCGTTGGCGTTAAGGGCGGTTCTGGAGTTGGCGCCTCGCCGGATCGTCTACGTGTCTTGCGATCCGTCTACGTTGGCCAGGGATCTGCGCATCCTCGCGGACGGAGGCTATCGCCTGGTGGACGTGACGCCCGTGGACATGTTCCCCCAGACCTACCACATCGAGTGCGTAGCCACCCTCGAGTTGCCGTGAGAGAGGCGGGCCGGCCTCTGGTGCTAGCCTCGGCCTCACCTCGCCGGCGGTGGCTGCTGGGGCACCTGGGGCTGACCTTCGAGGTTGTGCCGCCGGACGGGGACGAGATCGCGCGCCCGGGCGAACGGCCGGAGCGGACGGCCAGGAGGTTGGCGCGAGAGAAGGCGCTTTCGGTGGCCCGGCAGCGGCCCGAAGCCATCGTCATCGCGGCCGATACCGTGGTGGCCTATCGCGGCCGCTTCTTGGGGAAGCCGCAATCCGAGCCTGAGGCCCGGGCGATGTTGGGGCTGCTCCGCGGCCGCACCCACCGGGTCGTCACGGCGGTGGCCGTCGCCGTGCCCGGCCGCGGTCGCCTTCTCGTGGGCCACAGCGTTACGATGGTGCGCATGCGCCACTACAGCGAAGGGGAGATAGCGGCCTCCATCGCCAGGGGAGACCCGTTCGACAAGGCGGGGGCATACGCCATTCAAGACCCAGTGTTCCGGCCAGTGGCCTCGCACCATGGCTGCTACTGCAACGTGATAGGCCTTCCTCTGTGGCGGCTTCTAGGTCTTCTCACCGAAGCCGGCGTCCCCCTTCCGCCGGCGCCAGTGCTTCCGCCAGAGTGCGACTCATGCCCCGACAGGCCAGCCGCCGGGGCCTGACGCCGGCAAGTGAAGGCAGGCTGGATACATCGGTGGACAATGGGTGAATACGTCCTGGAATCTCCCTTTTTCTACCGAGAATAGCGTTGACGCCCCGCTCCTCCCTTGTAACATTAGAGCCATAAACGTGATCTAAACCAGCGAGGGGCCACTTCGTGGGACTTGGCCCAGGTCCGTTCTCATGGGAGGGTTCGGGAGACCGGGGAAGAAACCTAGGAGGTGGCAGTATGGCGAACCAGATCATTGTCCTGGTGACGGACCGGGGTGACCCAAAGCACGGCGAAATCACCGTGCTGGACGCCGTAGACAAGGCAGAGAGGCTCATCGAAACCTTGCTGGAGGCGGGCTTCGAGCAAGAGCGGATCCGCGTATTCACCGGCAACGATGTACCCATGAAGGTCTCTTACCGGCCGGTGGTGGAGATTCCGGGCGAACTGCGGGTGGACGGCGGCAACAGCAAGTTTAACGGAGGCAACGGCAACGTTGAGCCCGTTGGAGCGCCATCGTCCAAGAACCACGCTCCCGTTGCGGAGGCCGTCTAGGCGTAGGCATCGTGCCGATGGCGCTCTAAACAGGGCGCTGCCGCAGGCCGCCGCCGGCGCCGGAGGTAAGCCAGGACAGACCACACAGGGAAGCGCGGGCCCCCGGCCCTTAACGAAAGACGCTGTTCGCGCGTCTAAGATGCTGAACGAGTCCGCGTATCGAGCGAGGGCATGGTGCAGCAGGCGAAAATCGGAGTTATCCTCATGGGGCTGGGCGCCGTGGGGGCGGGCCTGGCCCGCTCGCTGGCAGACCGGCGCGACGTTGAGATCGTCGCCGCCATCGATACCCACCCAGCACGGGCTGGCAAGGACCTCGGTGAGGTCGTCGGCCTCGGCCGTCCGGTGGGGGTGCAGGTGGCCTACGACGCCGACGCCGTCCTGGCCCAGACGGACGCTAGCACCGTCCTGCACACCGCTGACGCAGGCCTGACCAGCGTCTACCAGCAGATCCTTGGTTGCATCGATGCCGGAAAGAACGTTATCTCCAATTGCGAGGAGCTGACCTTCCCCTGGGCCCGCTATCCGGAGCTGGCAGAACGCCTAGACGAACATGCGCGCCAGGCGGGAGTCTGCGTCCTGGGCGCCTCCGTCAACCCCGGCTTCATCATGGACACCCTACCTGTGCTCCTCACCGTGGCCTGCGAGCGCGTGACCTGCCTGCGGGTCAAGCGCATCGCGGATGCCTCCCCCGAGCGGCTCGACGTGCGCACCCGATGCGGGATAGGGCTTAGTCCGCAGGGCTTTCAGAGGGCGGCGGCCGAGGGGGCCGTAGGTTACGCGGGCCTACGGGAATCGGCCTCCATGGTGGCCGACACGCTGGGTTGGCATCTCGATGAGATAGTGGAGGGAATCGAGCCGATACTGGCGACCGGCCGGGTCAAGACTGCCTACTTCTCCGTGGAGAAGGGGTGCGTCACGGGCCTAAAGCAGCAGGCCGTCGGACTGGCTGGCGGCCGGGAGATGCTGCGGCTGGAGATCGAAGTCTCGCTGGGAGCCAAGGAGAGCCGCGACGAGATCGATATCGATGGCCAGCCTCCCGTGCGGGTCGTGGTGCCCGGAGGGATCGATGGGGAAGCGGCGACGGTGGCCGTGATGATCAACTGTCTCCCGACCATCGCCTACAGCGGCGCCACAGGCCTCCTATCGATGCGTGATATGCCCATCGCGCCGCACCGCGGGCCTCGCTTCAGCGCCGTCGAGGAGCTCCTCACCTAGCGCCCGCCCGGCCCGCCGCCATCCGGGGCGTCAGCGCCTCTTTTCCCCTGTACCAGAACACTTGTATCATTCGAGAGGAATGTCCTCCTCGTCTGCTGTCCTCCGCGGCCTGAACCCTCGCCAGCAAGAGGCTGTCCTGCACACGGAAGGCCCTCTTCTCATCCTCGCCGGGCCCGGTTCCGGGAAGACGCGGGTCATCGCCCACCGCATAGCCTATCTGCTGGCGGAGATGTCAGTGCGGCCCCGCCGAATCTTGGCTGTCACCTTCACCAATAAGGCCGCCCGGGAGATGCGCGATCGCGTCTTCGGTCTCGTAGGCCAAGAGGTCGGGCAGGACCTGACGATGGGTACCTTCCACGGCGTCTGCGCCCGCATCCTGAGGATGGACGGAGAGCGGGCCGGCGTGCCCCGGACATTCACCATCTACGACGATGCCGACCAGATCGCTGCCGTTAAACAGGCTCTATCAGACCTGGGGTACGACCCCAAGCGGGTGGTCCCGCGCGCGGTCCTGTCGGCCATCTCGCGGGCCAAGAGCGAACTGCAAGGGCCCGAGGAGTTCCGCGCCAGGATCGCGGACTACTTCCAGGAGGTAACGTCCCGCGTCTTCGATCGCTACCAAGCGCTCCTGGAGGCGAACGACGCCCTGGATTTCGATGACCTGCTACTCAGGACGGTGCGTCTCTTCCGCGAGCAGCCCGATGTGCTGGACAAGTATGCGGAGCGCTACCTCTATGTGCATATCGATGAGTTCCAAGACACCAACATAGCCCAGTACGAACTGGCCAAACTCTGGGCGTCGCGCCACCGCAACATCTGCGTAGTGGGGGATCCGGACCAATCTATCTATACGTGGCGAGCCGCCGACATCCGCAACATCCTGAACTTCGAGCACGACTTCCCAGACGCTAGGGTTGTGGTGCTGGACCAGAACTACCGGTCGACCCAGACCATCCTGGACTCCGCCCATTCCGTCATCGCCCGCAACAAACAACGCAAGGAGAAGAACCTCTGGACCGAGAACGGGCTGGGCGGGCCGGTGATAGTGCACGAGGCGTATGACGAGGAGGATGAGGCCGATTTCGTGGCCGAGGAGGTGCGGAGGCTGGTACGGGAGGCCGGGTTGGCCTACAGGGACATCGCCGCTATGTACCGCACCAACGCTCAGTCGCGGCCCCTGGAGGAAGCCTTGGTGGCTCGCGGCATACCCTATCGCCTTGTCGGGGGCACCCGCTTCTATGAGCGGCGCGAGATCAAGGATCTTTTGGCGTACCTGCGGCTGGTGCAAAACCCCTTCGATTCCGTCGCCCTGATGCGCATCATCAACGTGCCCCACCGCGGCATTGGCGATCGGACCTTGGGGGAGTTAACCCGCTGGTCCCGGGAACTAGGTGTCCCCCCGTATGCCGCGCTCCAGCTCATCGCGGAGGCTGAGCGGGACGCGCCCGGCCGCGAGGCTGCCGCCGTTCCTCGGCATCCCTTCCAGAAGCGTACCGCCGGCGCGCTCCTGCACTTTCTGGGCGTCATAAACGGCCTCATCGCTCTCTCCAGGACCGCTTCCCTCTCGACGCTGCTAGACGCCCTGATCGAGCGCATCGGCTACAAGGCCTACCTAGAGAGCGAGCCAGGGGGCGACGAACGGTGGGAGAACGTCCAGGAGCTGCGGGCCGTGGTGATGCAGTTCGACCAGCTTAAGCCAGAGGAGGCCCTCGCCTCCTTCCTCGAGAGCGCGGCCCTCATCACCGACGTCGATGAGTACGACGAGCGTGCTGATGCCGTGACGCTTATCACCCTCCACGCTGCTAAAGGGCTGGAGTTCCCTGCCGTGTTTATAGTTGGACTGGAGGAAGGCCTCCTGCCCCACATCCGCTCTGTAGAGAGCGGGGACCCAGCGCAGTTGGAGGAAGAGCGCCGCTTGTTCTACGTGGGCATGACCCGGGCGAAGCAGCACCTGTTTCTGGTGAGGGCGTTTCGCCGGGCCTTCGCCGGGCACAACCGGCCATCACGCTTCCTGGCGGACATACCGGCGGAGCTAACGGCTCCCAGCCAGCGCGTTGCTGCACCATCGCTCTTCCCGGAGCGGCGGCGCGTTGTGCCTTCCCTCGCGCGCGAGGAGCGCCTCGTGGCAGCCGATAGCTTCGCGCCAGGCGACCGCGTGCGCCACGCTAAGTTTGGCGACGGCGTAGTCGTCTCTTGCGAACCCTCGGGCACGGACTACCAGGTGGTGGTCGCCTTCCAGGGAGAGGCCGGCATCAAGAAGCTCCTTCTTTCCTTCGCTCCTCTGGAGAAGGTGGAAATCGGTGGCGCCAGTGCCCCGTGAGGGTATCGCGGGCTCTAGAGGGGATGCTTGGTGTACCATAGGCCGTGAAACCCGAAGAGAGGGGATGCGCAGATGACGACCACCGTGGCCATACAAGGGCATTGCGATAGCCGGTTCAGTCTGGTCAAAGAGGCCTTCGCGGCGAACTTCGCCGCCCACGGCGAGGTGGGAGCGGCCGTGGCGGTGATGGTGGAAGGCCGCATGGTCGTCGACCTCTGGGCGGGCTACTGCGATGCCGAACGCACCCGGCCTTGGCAGCGCGACACCATCGTCAACCTGTACTCCACCACCAAGGGCATGACCACTGTGTGCGCCCACCGTCTGGTGGACCAGGGGCTCTTGGACATCGATGCCCCTGTGGCTAAGTATTGGCCGGAGTTCGCACAAGCCGGCAAGGAGGATATCCCCGTCCGTTACCTCTTGAGTCACCAGGCAGGGCTACCGGCCGTCAGAGAGATTCTGCCCAAGGGGGCCCTGTATGACTGGGACACGATGACCTCCGCCCTTGCCGCGGAGGAGCCTTGGTGGGAGCCCGGGGCCAAGCACGGCTACCACGCTATCACCTTCGGGTTCCTGGTGGGCGAAGTGATCCGGCGTGTGGCTGGCATGACCGTGGGCCAGTACTTCCGGCGGGAGATCGCTGGGCCCTTGGGGCTCGATTTCCACATCGGGCTGACGCCGGCGGACGCCGGACGGGTGGCAGATATGGTGCCGTCCCCCTTCCCAGAGCTGGACGCCAACAACCCGCTGGCCAAGGTGTTCGCCGATCCCAACTCCATGAGCTTCAAGGCCTTCGTGCTCACGGCGGATCTCATGGGGGACCCGCTATACATGAACAAATGGCCGTGGCGCTCGGCGGAGTTGCCGGCGGCCAACGGCCATGGCAACGCCCGTTCTTTGGCCAAGATCTACGGCGCGCTGGCCATGGGCGGCCAACTGGATGGAGTACGGGTCTTGAGCCCGGAAGCGATCGAAAGGGCTGCCCAAGAGCAGTGCTATGGCGAAGACGCCGTGATGGTGGGGTTCCCCTCTCGCTTCGGCCTGGGCTTTGCGCTGCCGGTGCCCGAGACCAAGCTGGCCCGCGGCGACCGGGTCTTCGGCCACGGCGGTATGGGCGGCTCCCAGGCCTTCGCCGACCCGGATGCCAAGCTAGGGTTCGGCTACACGATGAACAAGATGCTCTTCTCCACGGACCCTGTGGATCCGCGCCAGGCTTCCCTGATCAACGCCGTCTACGACTGTCTCTAGGGGGCAGGTTTCAGCGTAACGAAGCTGAAGTAGTTGGGGCCGCGCCTCACTTGCGGGTCCTTGAAGCCGGCGGCTGTAAGCCGGTCTGCGAACTGCTCGGGGTCTACAGGCGTCCTCGTGTCAAAGATATGGAAAAGATTCCAGAGCAAGCTGGGCGTGCTGTCGGATCCGGTGAAGATACCTCCCGGGCGAAGGACGCGGCAGGCCTCCTTCAGCAGCTTGTCTTGTAGCTCCGCCGAGGGGACGTGGTGCAGCATCGTGAAGCAAACGACGCTGCTAAAGGATGCATCCGGGAAGGGCATCGCCGTGGCATCGCCCTCGACGACGGTCACGTTGCTGCCCGTGAGGCGGCCCTTGAGGGAATCCGCGAGGCGGGTGTCAATTTCGATTGCCGTGAGTTGGGGGACGCGCTCACGCAACCAGTCGGTGGTGTGGCCGGGTCCCGGCCCGATCTCGAGGACGTTGTCGCCCAGGTCGAGGTTGCCCAGGACTGCCGGCATGATTTGCTGGTGGACGACCCTGGCCCATCCCGGGGAGCGGCAATACCACCGATGTAGGAGGTTCATGCGGGCGATTATAACAGAAGCCGATGCTTGCCTGGCGTGGCCTTCCTAGCATAGCCTGTACTACGGCCGGCCTAGCGGCAGGCGGGGGAACGGCATGACCCCACTTCTGAGCAGCGACTGGGACGATCTCCAGCACTGGCTGACCCACAGCGGGAAGGACATAGGCATCATCATCGCCGTCCTTCTGGCGCTGTTCCTCGTCTTTCGTCTCACTTTCCCCCGGGTAGCCTTCGCTGCCATGATGCGTGGCGCCCACCCGGCCGACGAGGAGATGGAGAAGCGGGCGCGGACAATAATCGAGGTCGTAGATCGCACCGCGGGCGTTGGCATGATCCTCATCGGGATCGTTACCATCCTGCCGGAGATCGGGGTCGACATAACGGCAATAGTTACGGGCCTGGGCATCAGCGGCCTGGCGTTGGCCCTGGGGGCCCAGACCCTGGTGCGCGACGCCATCAACGGCATCTTCCTGTTGGCGGAGGACCAGTACCGCACAGGGGACGTGGTCCGCATCGC
>DAOUAG010000069.1:0-2231 GCA_034433815.1 Dehalococcoidia bacterium
CGAAGGCCAGGATTGGATCGCTCTGAGAATGGCCTTCCTTGCGGTAGCCGGATCGATGGCCTTCCGATAATGGAAGGCGAGAACGGGCCCTTTGTCCTCGACCGAGACTCCTGGAATGTGGATCTCGCCGGCCTCGGCTAGCACCCGGCGCATCCGCTCCGAGTACTCGCGCGCAACATCCGGCGTCTCCTCCCGCCCTCCGACCCACAGCGTCAGGCCATGGTTCGCCGCGTAGGTTAAGGCATCCAAGCCCACCATCCGGCGAGCTGATTCCAAGTCACGCCCGGTGATCAGCACCACGACAACGCCGCGCTCTATAAGCCCCCTCAGTGCGCGGCGGCAGCCAGGCGAGAGCGACGCATCCTCCGGTGATGGCACGATGGGAGCCAGCGTGCCGTCAATATCGCTGACCAGACCCAGCGGCCGGTGAGAGAGGAGCGGCCTCAGCGGCTCTATGCTACGCAGGGCCTCCGCCGCCACACCTAACCCTGCCCCCGCTGCCGGTACTGAAGCGCCTCGGCCACATGTGCGGCCGTGATCGCCTGGGAGCTTTCCAAGTCGGCGATGGTGCGAGCCACCTTCAACACCCGGTGGAAGGAACGTGCCGAAAGCGCCAACTGGTTCACGGCCATCCGCAGGAGCGAACGTGCCGCCTCGTCCAGATAGGCCTGGCAGCACTCTCGGACCTCCACAGGCCCCATCTCAGCGTTCGCTGAAAGCCGCGACTCCGAAAACCGCTGTCGCTGGACCTCACGGCTGGTCTCCACCCGGGCTCTTACCTCTGCGGAACCCTCGCCGGAATTGCCGTTGGCCAGCTTCTCGTAGTCCACCCGTGGTACATCGACGAAGATGTCGATACGGTCGAGCAGGGGGCCTGATATGCGGTGCCGATAGCGAGTGACCGCGGTCTCGGAGCACGTGCAGTGATGCGTCGGATCCCCGTAGTAGCCGCACGGGCATGGGTTCATGGCGGCCAACAACATGAAGTTGGCCGGAAAGGTGACGTTCCCCTGGGCGCGGCTCACCGTCACCACCCGGTCTTCCAGCGGCTGGCGGATGGACTCCAGCACTGAGTGCGCAAACTCTGGCAGTTCGTCCAGGAATAGGACTCCCCGATGGCTTAAAGTTATCTCCCCGGGGCGAGGCTGCCGGCCACCCCCTACCAGGCCTGCGTGAGAGATAGTGTGATGCGGTGCCCGGAAGGGCCTCTGTCTCACCAACGGCGTGCCTGGCGGTAGCATTCCGGCCACGCTGTAGATCTTGGTGACCTCGAGCGCCTCCTCGTTGGTCATGCGCGGCAGAATCGTAGGGGTGGCCCGGGCCAAGAGCGTCTTGCCGGAGCCCGGCGGACCGACCATCACCACGTTGTGGCCACCCGCAGCTGCCACCTCCAGCGCCCTCTTCACGTGCTCCTGCCCGCGAATGTGCCGAAAATCGACGCCATCAGGAATTTCGTGGCCGTCGTCGTATGCCGGACGCACCGGAGCCGGTGCCAATTCCGCAAGGCCCCGCAGGTGGGAGGCCAAAACGCCCAGGGACTCCACCGGGATCACCTCGATTCCGTCCACGAGCGCCGCCTCTGCCGCGTCGGCATCGGGAACGTACACCGTGTGGAAGCCCCGCTCCCGCGCCACTCCTACCATAGGCAAGATGCCGTGGGTGTGCCGCAAGCGACCATCCAGCGCCAGCTCCCCGAGGAACAGCACCCTCTCCGGAACCTCAGGCACCTGCCCCGATGCCACCAAGACGCCTACGGCGATGGGCAGATCATAGGCGGGCCCCTCTTTCCTCAGGTCCGCTGGCGCGAGACTGACCGTCACCCGCGTGTTCGGAAAGTGGAAACCCGAATTACGTACCGCTGAGCGCACCCGCTCCTTAGCCTCTTGCACCGCCGCGTCCGGCAGGCCCACGATGGCGAAGGCGGGCAGGCCCTGACTGATGTCTACCTCGACCTCGACGATTTCCCCGTCTAGACCGATGACGGCGCAGCTAGTAACCTTGGCGAGCATCCTGCTTGACCCACGTTGGCCCGCATCATAGCAGACACCCGCCGCCTTTGGAAGGGCCTTCTGTCAGTTATCGGAAGTTCGACCGCTCGCCCCTTCCAGCCGCCGGCTCACCGACAGCACGCCCCGGATGCCCTCCAGCTTGTTCAGTAGGCGGGTCAACTGCTCGATGCCAGTGGTTTCGAGGGTAACAAAGATGGCGATGCGTCCGTCGTCTCCCTCTTG
>DAOUAG010000070.1:0-4783 GCA_034433815.1 Dehalococcoidia bacterium
TTCAGCGCGTCCACGGAATCGACCGTTCCCCCGCAGTCGACGTCGCCCATCAGTCCAGGCGTTTGGGCCTCGACGGCTGGCAGCGTGTGGGTCACGGGAGGTGGTAGCATCACGAGCGCGGCCGCCGCTGCCACGGCAACCGCCATAAAGCGAAGTTTGGCGGTTATGCTCACAACTGCGTAAAGTATAAGGAAACGAGGGGCTGGCGACAAGCAGTTCGCGGCGGGCACCTAGTTCCAGTGGTGGAACGTCTGCACCGGCCCCAAGGCAGCGTATACCTCGACGGTGAGCTGATCCACGTAGGGCAGCCATCGCTCCCAGTCCTGCCGCGCCTGCGCCGCCTCTGCGCTGTTGAAGGCCACCTGAATCACCTCGTCGCCTGACATCTCGTAGAGGGCCGTCCAGTTGATCCCCCGGCGGCGGCAGTTGGAGCGATAGGCCCGCACGATCCCGGGGATGCGCATTACGTTAGGGAGGTGGACGGACTGGTACCAGCGGAGGAACTCGTCCATCACCGCCGGATCGATGTGGGCTCGCACCACTAGAAGGGGCCTCGCCTTCATCAGAAGCCTTCCGGGTTGAACTTGCGCTCGTAGGCCTCGATGAAGGCCTCCACGCGCTCGGCGTCGAATTCGTCAAAGGCGTCCAGCGTGCGCCAGGCCGTCAGGGCGATGCGGTGCGGCATATGGGGGTAGGGGGTCATCAGCACCAGTTTTCGCCGGGCGTTGGCGGCCCGCACGACGGCGGCCAACTGATCCTTCAGGGCGGCGCACCCGGCTGCGTCCAGAGGCTCGGGCCCGCCGTCGCAGTTATACCAGATCACCACTCCCCCGTGCTCCATGTTGTGCACCGGCACCTCTTTGGGCAGCTCCCTCTCCGAAACGCCCCAGTTGGCCGCTTGCGAGCTGTGGGGCCCAGAAGTAGGCGGATTACTGTTGTAGCCGTCGAAAACCTGCCCGGGGGCGATGTGCTCCCTGCCTTGGTCCTCAAACGTCTGCACCGAGTAGGGATACTCCGGCCGGCCGCCGCCCCCACCACAGGCCACCAGCAAAGCGGCGGCGCCCGCCAGGGCGGCTGTGAGCGCCACCCGCCATGCGCAGCCTCGCCTGCCCTTCAGTCCGTCACCTCCTGAAGCTCCCGCAATATCATAGCAAGGGCCTCCTCAAGATCGCCCGATGTGTCCACCCTCAGGTGCGGCCGCTGGATGGGCTCGGCCTCTTGACGCATCCTCTCGTACACCTCCAACCCAGCCTCCGATTGGTCCCAGGGGTTCGCGCCCCGGCTGCGTCCCTCCAGGCGTCGCTCCACCACCTCTCTCGGCGCGTGGACTTCTACCAGCACGAGCCTCGCGCCATGGTCCTCCGCGATGCGATACAGGGGCCGGCGGTGAATCTCCTTGAGGTTCGTAGCATCCAGTACGGCAGAAACTCCGCGGGCCAACAGGCGATCGAGCAGGGCGTGGCAGGCAGCGAAGAGCCGGGCGCTCTCAGATGCCGAGTAGCTGGGCCGCCGGAAAAGCGCCTTGCGCAGGACGTCGCTCTCCAGCCGCGCCATGGGGTATCGCCGGCAGAGTTCCCGCGCCAGGTGCGACTTGCCGGCGCCCGGCAGGCCGCTCAGCACCACCAGCGCCGGTTGCTCCTGCGGCGAGGGCAGCTCTCCCAAGGCTTCTTCCAGTACCCGCACATCCTCCTCTAGCCGGCTCCCGTGCGCCGACCGAGGCTCTGGCCCCTCCAGGGCGCCGCTGTAAAAAGCAAGCCCTACGAAGCCCGGCCCCGTGTGGATGCCCATAACGCTGGTGAACTCCGTCACCAGGAGCTGAGCCGGCGCGAACCTGGCCTCTACCCTCCGTGCCAGATCCTGTGCCAGCCCGGGGGCGCCGGCCTGCATCACTGCTGCGCACACCGGCTCCCCCGGCTTTAGATGCGCCGCCATGTACTCCAGCATCCGGTCCATCGCCCGGGCCATCGTCCGGGCCCGGGCCACAGCGCGCACCCTTCCGCCTGTGAAGGCCAGCACCGGCTTGATGCGCAGGAGGGAGGCCGCCCAGTGCACGATCCAGGGAACGCGGCCACCCCTGGCCAGGTAGCGCATCGTCTCCAGGGCTCCCACCATCTGGGCCCGCCCGGCCGCTTCTCGAGCCGCTGCGACAGCCTCCTCCAGGCCACCGCCCGCAGCCGCTGCCCGCGCCGCCGCCAGCACCGCGAAGCCGTGGGCCATGGCCACAGCTCCGCTATCTACCACCCGGATGGCCAGACCCGGCAGCTCCGTCCGCGCCATGCGGGCGGCATTGACGGCCGAGCTGTGGGTGCCGCTGAAACTCGATGCTAGGGTGAGGCAGAGCACGGCCTCCGCCCCTCTGTCTCGTGCCTTCCGGAAGGCCTCTATGAACTCCCCGGGAGCCGGCGCGTTGGTGGCGATGGGGCCCCTGGCAGTCTCCAGCCGCCGGTAGAACTCTGCCGGGGGAAGCTCCCCGTCCCGGTAGAGCTCGCCGCCGAGAAGGAAGCTGAGGGGCACGACGATGATGCCGTACTTCTCCAGCAGATCGGCCGGCAGGCAGGCGGAACTATCGGTGACGACGGCGACACCTGGCATCATGTTCCCCCGGGTGGTACCATCGGATGCCAGTATACATAGCGCCCGTGTTTGCCGCCGCGCGGGGCGCTATGCTATACTCGCCTTGAAGTAAGGAAGAGAGCGATAGGCAAGCCGCGCACGGAATGCTGACGAAGGAAGACAAGGCCCGGCTGGCGTCCAGCGTTAGATTGCACGCCAACGATACGGGTTCGACCGATGTGCAGGTGGCCCTCCTCACCGAGCGGATCCGCCAGCTCACAGAGCATCTGCGTGTGCACCGCAAGGACCACCACTCCCAGCGCGGCCTAATGAAGCTGGTGGGGCAACGGCGACGCCTGCTCCGCTACCTAAGCCGCTCAGAGCCAGCCCGGTACAAGGCTCTGATCGCGAAGCTAGGCCTCCGCAAGTAGCAACCAGGCCTCCTCTCTTTCCCAAAATACCGGGCAGGAGTTGATCCAAGCCTCCAAACGCCCGCAGTGGGCGGGAGAGCCTTTCATAGATGCAGCCGTACACCGGCCAGAGAGAACCTATCCTGGGGCCCGACGGCCCAAGCCCGATACCCTACACCCTGCTCACCCGGAGGTCTGTTGAACCATGGTTGAAACGTTCGAGCGCGAGATAGCCGGCCGTATCCTTCGCATAGAGACCGGCAAGATGGCCGGCCTGGCCAACGGCGCCGTCACCGTGCGTTACGGCGACACCGTCGTCCTGGTTACGGCTTGTATGAGCCCTGAGCCCCGGGAGGGCATAGACTTCTTCCCTCTCACGGTCGACTTCGAGGAGCGCCTGTACGCCGCCGGCAAGATCCCCGGCGGGTGGTTCCGAAGGGAGGGACGGCCCAGCGCCGCCGGCATCCTCACCGCCCGCCTCACCGATCGCCCGCTGCGCCCGCTCTTCCCCAAGGGGATGCGCAACGACGTTCAGATCGTCGTCACCACCCTCAGCGCTGACCAGGAGAACGACCCCGACATCTTCTCCGTCATCGGCGCCTCGGCCGCCCTCTCTATCTCCGACATTCCGTTTGAAGGCCCGGTGGCTGCCACCCGCATCGGTTACATCGACGATCAGTTCGTGGTCAACCCCACCTTCGCCCAACTAGACAACAGCGATCTGGACATCGTGGTGGCCGGCACCCGGGACGCCATCGTCATGGTGGAAGCGGGCGCCCGCGAGGTGCCCGAACACCTCATCGTAGAGGCCATGCGTCTGGCCCAGGATGTCAACCTCCAGGTGATCGAGCTCCAGGACGAGATGGTGGCGCGCGTCGGCAAGCCCAAGGCCTCTTTCGTACAGGTGGCCACGGACGAGGAGGTGGCCCAGGCCGTCGCCGAGTACGCCGCCAGCGCCAACTGGGACCTCTTCGCCGCCGCCAAGGACGAGCGAGCTGAGGCCATGCGTGCCGCCCGCAACGAGCTCATAGCGGCGCTGGGCGACCGCTATCCCGAGGCGCAGTTGAAGATGGCCCTGGAAGACTACCTGAAGAAGCTGGTCCGGGAGCGCATCCTCAATGAAGGCATACGCCCGGATGGCCGCCGGCCAGACGAGATCCGCCCCATAAGCGTGGAGGTCGGCCTGTTGCCGCGCACCCATGGCTCCGGCCTCTTCACTCGCGGCGAGACCCAGGTCCTCACCATCGCCACCCTGGGCTCCATGGGCGAGCAGCAGCGCCTGGACGGACTCGAGCCCGAGGAGACGCGGCGCTACCTACACCACTACAACTTCCCGCCCTTCTCCGTCGGCGAGACCCGGCCCCTGCGGGGTCCAAGCCGGCGCGACGTCGGCCACGGCGCCTTGGCGGAACGCGCCCTCCTGCCCATGATCCCGGACGAGGAATCGTTCCCCTACACCATCCGCCTGGTTTCGGAGGTCCTCTCCAGCAACGGTAGCACCTCCATGGCCAGCACCTGCGGCAGCACCCTGGCTCTCATGGACGCCGGTGTGCCCATCAAGGCTCCGGTGGCCGGCGTGGCCATGGGGCTCATCAAGGGCGATGACACGTATCGGGTGCTGACGGACATCGCCGGCATGGAGGACCACTACGGGGACATGGACTTCAAGGTCGCCGGTTCCGCCCAGGGGATCACAGCGCTCCAGATGGACATCAAGATCAAGGGGATCACCTACGAGATCGTGGAAAAAGCGCTAGAGCAGGCGCGGCAAGCCCGCCTCTTCATCTTGGACAAGATGACAGAGGTGATTCCAGCGCCCC
>DAOUAG010000071.1:0-6881 GCA_034433815.1 Dehalococcoidia bacterium
CACCTGTCGTAGACAGTCCACGCCCCGTACCTCGTTGTCCCTTAGGGTGACCAAACGCATCGGCAGGGAGGAGAAACGGCTCTTGATCTCGGCTAGATAGGCCTGCTGGAGGCCGTAGCGGCGCTGAAGGAACTCGCCCACGGCCGCCTCTGCCGGAATGATCCCGTTGACGATCAGCTCCTGGGAGCGGATGCCGATGCCGGCCAGCTCGTCCACCGAGCGTTGGGTCTCGTAGATGGTCGTCTCGTCTGGCTGAAGCACGAACACGAACGTAGTTCTCGCCGCGTCGGTCAGCAACCTGACCGCCCGGTCGTATTTCTCCTTCGACTCCTGGATGGCCTGCACCGGTCCGATGCACGTTTGCCCTGCGCCCTGGGCGCTGGCCTCGATGTAGCGCGACCAGTCCACGGGTAGTTCCAGCAAGCGCAGGGTGTGGCCAGTGGGCGCCGTGTCGAAGACGACCGCATCAAATCCGCCCTCGCCCATGAAATCAACGAAGCAGTCGAATGCAGCGATCTCGGTGGTGCAAGGCGACCGGAACTGCTCCTCGATAACCTGGATCACGTCCTCGGGCATCACAGCCCGCATCGGACCCAGGACCCGCTCCCGGTACTCGTCCGTCGCCCGATCGGGGTCGATCTCCATGGCCCACAGGCCGTTCACCCCGGCGATTGGGGTGACCCGGTGGCCAATCTCCTGGCCAAACACGTCGCCCAGGTTGCTCGCGGGGTCCGTGGTCACGATGAGGGTTCTCCGGTCCTGGTCGGCAAGTCGCACCGCCGTGGCCGCGGCCATGGTCGTCTTGCCAACACCCCCCTTCCCGGAAAAGAAGAGGAACCTAGTCTCCCTGCTGCCTGTCATGGGCTATTGCCTCCGCCTCCCGTCCGACCGTCAGCCAGGGCCGCTCTGAGCTCGTCGTACGAGGGGTAGGCTTCTGTCTTCAGCACCCGGCCGTTCACTACGGTCACCGGGAGAACGCCGACGCCACGCTCTTTGAGCAGCCGCGCGACGTCCGGGTTCTGCATGAACCTGCCCGGCTGCTGGCTGAGCAAGTAACGGTCGATCTGCACTTGACCACTGAGTTCCTTTCCGAGGCGCAGTAGCGCTTCGCTGATATCCAACAGGGCAGGGTCGATAACTGGCCCGCAGAGGCCGGTGGGACAGCAGAGAGGGGGATCGAAGATCTCTATTCTGGCGTGGCTGCCTTCATTCACGGCTGCCAACCTCCTCCAAGGGTATGAACTTGCGATACGGTGCCTCGGGCGGATATCCCAGCGTGCACACCCCGTCCGTCCGAAGCCGAAGGCGCCTTTCGAGCCTTTCCTTGTCCTCTCTTGCCGTCTCGCTTTCGAGGTTGGCTTTTACGGCTTCCAGCACGGCAGCCGCTAAGGGGGGAAGAGTTAAAGAGACCCGGTAATAGACCCAGTTGCCGCGTTTCTCGCCTGCGACGAGGCTGGCGTCCCGCAGGACGGCGAGCTGGCGGGACACCTGATACTGGGGCAGACGGAGGGCGTCGACGAGCTCGCAGACGCACGCCCCTTCCGGCTCGTCGCTCAGCAGGTTAAGTATGCGCAGACGCTCCTCGTCGGCGAGCGCCCTCAGTAGATCAGCGGCTTGCTTCATGAGCGTATGCAGGATTCTGCATACAGCCTACCCGCCACCTCATTTACCGTCAAGCCCTGCGACTTCCGCCTATTGAAGGTCGCCGCCGCCGCGCCTTATGCTCGCTCCGGCGATGCTCTATATCCTCTACGGCGATGACGCCCTCTCCAGGCGGGAGGCCCTCCAGGATCTCAAGGCGGAGCTGGATAGCGATGGCATGCTGTCCACGAACACCGTCCTCTTGGCGGCAGCCCAGGCAACCCCCCAAGAGGTCATCGCGGCTTGCGACACTGCGCCCTTCTTGGGCAGATGCCGGCTGGTGATCGTAGAGGGGCTGTTCGCGTCCACCGCCCACAGCGGGCGGCGCCCCGCCCGCGCCGGGAGCAAGAGACCTCCGGACACCGGCCCGTGGCAGGGCCTTTGCGAATACGTCGCTAGGATGCCGGAGACCACCGTGCTGGTGCTCGTGGACAGCGCCGTGGCGCCCGGGCATCCCCTTCTGGAGGCGCTGCGGCCCAGCGCCCGCGTACTGGCCTTTCCCCTGCCGGAGCCCAGGGCCGTGCCCGCCTGGATCGGCGCCCGGGCCCGCAAGATGGGTCTGCGCCTGGAGCCCCGGGCGGTCAGCCTGCTGGCGGACCTCGTGGGCAACGACACCTGGGCGCTGGCCAACGAGCTGGAGAAACTGGCCGCTTTCAGTAACGGCCAGCCCGTGAGCGAGGCCGATGTGCGCCACCTGGTGCCCGCCGCCAGCGAGCTCGCCATCTGGGACTTGTTGGACGCCATCGTGGAGGCCAGGCCGGCGGCTGTGGTCCGGCTTCTGCACGAGCTATTGGCTCGCGGCCAGAACACCGGCGCCCTCTTGAAGGCCATCGAGACGCGCTATCGCCGGCTGGCGGTGGCCAGGGAGATGCTGGACGCGGGCGCCAGTGGCTCCGAGATCGGCTCCCAGCTAGGGCAGAGGGGGTATGGATTGGAGCGGCTCCTAGAGCAGGCCTCGCGCCAGCCCATGGCCGCGATCCGGTCCGCTTTGGGCCGCATCATGGAGGCCGATGCGGCCGTCAAGAGCGGCCTGTACGATGAGGAGGTCTCTCTGGAGTTGCTGGCGCAGGACCTGGCCCGGACGCCGGCCGGTGCTGCGTGTCGCTAGTCGCGGCGCCTAGGCCGGCTGGTACATTGGGTTGTAGCAGGCCGCAAGGTGGCCCCCCGCGACGACATTGGGCCGCTAGGAGGCAGCGGCTTGGTCGAAGGGGGCCAGGGTGCCGGAACCGGGCTCGGCGGGGGTGCCAGGATCGATGGCGGCTACAAAGGTCCGCACTAGCTCCGGGTCGAGCTGGCTGCCGGCGGCAGCCATAAGCTCCCGACAGGCATCGACCGGCGGCACACCGGACCGGTAGGGGCGGTCCATGGTGATGGCCGCAAAGGTGTCCGCAACGGCCAAGATCCGGGACAGATAAGGGATCTCTTCCCCTTGGAGCCCGTCGGGGTAGCCCGTTCCGTCCCATCGCTCGCGGCTGTGCCGGACCACCCTGCGCACTTCCAACGCGTTTGGTATGTCGGCGATGAGATAGCTGGCGAGCTCCTGCTGGTGTCGTAGGATCTCGGTCTCGCCGTCACTTAGAGGCCCCGGCTTGCGCAGGATCCTTTCCGGTACGGCGATCTTGCCTACGTCGTGCAGGAGGCCGGCGAGGCGCAGCGTCCGCTGCACGGAGGGCGAAAGGCCCAAGCGCTGGGCTAGCAGGACGGCGTACTCGGCCGTCCGCTCGCAGTGTACCCTGGTGTAGTGGTCGCGGCTGTGGATGGTGTCCACCAGTTGGTCCAGGAGCCCGAAGACTCCCAAGGAGCGCTGGCCCTGGCCGTTCCCAGCGTGGGCGAAAACGGCAGAACGCCCTCTCCCCTTCGCTTCATAGAGGCGAGTGTCCGCCACGGCCAACAGCTCCTGCCGGTCCTGGGCATCGTCGGGATAGACCGCAAACCCGCAGGAAACCCGCAGACGGAAGAGGCCTTTCACAACGGCTGTGCCCTGCGAAAGCCAGTCCTGGACGGCCTGGGCGAAGGATTCCGCCTCGGCCCGCCCGGCGTCCGGCAGCACCACCATGAACTCGTCGCCGCCCGAACGCCCGACGATTCCCACCCCCTCCGCCATCAAGCGGAGCTGGTCGGCGACGGACTGGAGGACCCTGTCGCCCGTGCCATGGCCCAGGCTGTCATTGATGCTCTTGAAGTTGTCTACGTCCAGTAAGAGGATCGCCACTTTGCGGCCGCGCCGCCCAGCCATCGCCAATAAGCGGTGCAGGTAGGAGTGGACGAATCGGCCGTTATAAAGCCCGGTGGTGAAATCCTCGTCCGCCCGCTGCCGCATCTCCTCGAAGCGACGCCCCCGTTCCAGGGCGAGGGCGACGTGATTGACCAGGCTCTCCACCATCTCCCAGCGGTCGCGGCTCCAGGACGAGCCGTTGGCCTCGATCTCCAGGACGCCCTGGGGCTGGCCGGAAGCTGTCATGGGCAGAAAGAGGGCAAAGGGTCCTTGCGGAGGCGCTGCCGGGTCAAACGTTGTCGGCTCTCCGCCAGCCGTGACCATGACAGGCGCGCCCTGCCGGGCGGCGTTACGGGCGAGAATCGCCCGTTCGGTGGCCGACAGGGTTGAGCCGGCCTCGGCGTGCCCACAGGGGCAGCGGGCGAGAGCGGGCTCTGCGGGTTCGCCGCTGGCTTCCGGCTTCCAGTAGACGGCATGGGAGGCGCCCAGCTCGTGCACGAAGAAGTCCAACGCCCGTCCGGCGATTCTACGATGCCGGTTCTCGGAGGCGAGCAGCCCGCAGAGGCGGTCCAGGAGCCACATCTGTTCCTTGCACCCGGCCAGCCCTGAGGCGCTCAGGCTAGCGGAAGCCTGGGCCCGCGCCGCTCGGGATATGGCCAAGAGCTGGAGCCAGAGCTGGACGACGACGAGGCCGGAAGCCGCGAGGCCCACTATCCCCAAAGTCCGGGGCGGCAACGGCGCCAGTTCCTTCGCAACCAGCGCTCCCGAGACGAAGCTAAGGGCCACGGCCAGCGCCAGGCCGAACCCTAGAATGGCCCCGAGCGCCCACCGGCCCCATAAGCCCGCCCGCCGGCCTCTCTTGCGACTCATTTCACCCCCTTGAGCCAGGTGTACGATGCCTACGGCTGGAGTGAGAAGGCCTGGACCGAGGCCGCGCTGGAGCGTAGCTTCTTAAGTCCCCGGACCAGGGTAGTGGAAACTTCCCTCTCCGTCATCTTCAAAAGGCGGGCTATCGTCTCGCGGCACATCTGGGCATCGAAGACCAGGCCTAGAACCTCTCGCTCTCGGAGCGTGAGCCCGCGGTACGGTCTCCCTGCGGCGCGGTCCCCGCGCCGGCAGACCTCGCGAACCAGGCCGAAGAGGACTATAGGGAACTCCTCATCGGTCATCTCGCCGGGATGATTGAAGGCCCGGGCGAAGGCCTCCACCACGATGTCCCTGGCCTGTGCGTCGCTACTCACCCACGGCCGGACGTAAGCAAAGAGGCGCGGAAAGTGGATGCCGAAGCGCCGTCGCCACTGTTCCTCTTCCCCCGCGACAGGCCCGCTGCTGACCGTAGAGCCAAGACTTTTGAGTCCCATCTCTGCCCCCCACCTAACCGTTCTTGAACCCAGCCTAGCAGAGTGCGGGCGAGATGTGACAATCTACCGGTGCAGAACCGGTTGAGGGCTGGTTCAGGCTTGGTAAAGGGCTCTGTCCCCCGTACGGAGGCGTGCGGAGCTCAGGATTCCTCTTCTTCGATTAGCGGCTGGAGGGGATCGCCTTCCCTGGCCCTGGAGCGCCGCTCCAGCATGTAGCCGAAGCCGCGGACACAGAGGATATACGGGTTCTCTGAACGGGAATCGTTGAGCTTCCGGCGCAGGTTGGCGATATGCACCTTCACCAGGTTCTGGGCATCGCGCTCGCTATAGTCGTGCTGGTGAACTGCGGATAGCAACGCCCGCGGGTCCACCACCCGCCCGGCCTGCTGCGCCAGGACGGCCAGAAGCCTAAACTCGGTGGGGGTCAGGGCCACCGGGCGGCCCTTCATCATGACCTGGTACTTCTCCAGGTCCAGTACCATGTCGCGAATGACGATGGTGCCGCCGCTGCGGGCTGAGGGCTGCGCCCTCCGTAGGAGCGCGCGCACCCGCGCCGCGAACACGGCCGGATCCACCCGGGAGACGACGGCGTCATCGGCCCCGGCGTCGAGGACCGGGATCAAGTCGCCCTCGCGATGCATCACCACCATCATGGGCACGTCTTGAAGATCTCGCATGACCCGGCAGGCGCGCACCGCGAAGGCCGCGTTCCGCTGGGCGATGACTAGGAGCCCCGGCGGCTGCTGCCGGGCGATCTCGAATAGCTCGTGCAGCTCCCGGCAGCCGTGGGTGTCCATCCCCATCGTCCCCAGGACCTCGCCCAACGATGGTGACCATACTTCAGGGTCCCCCAGGATGTAGGCAGCGCGAGTGCCAACGCTCGCCACACTGGGAGTAGGGATATCCGTAGACAACTTCATATCCGGTCTTCCGCCCCTCCTGACCTTCTAAACAGTGGGACGACCGAGATCTCGCGAACGTTACAGACTAGAACGGCGATTTCGACCTATTGAGGCTCCAATTACCGGCCGATTGTCGGCCGAAACGGGCCATCGCCTCTTCTCGCCTGCGTTGACATGGCGCCCGCCGCTCTGCTACCGTTCAGCCACTCTAGCGCGGAGCTACCCGGTGGGCAGGGGTTGCCGGTCCCCACAAGAACGGCTGAATTATTTCGCGGGAGGTGGCCCATGGCTGAACAGGTTGTGCCTGGCGTCTACGCCGTAAAGATTCGGGGAGGATACGTAAACGCCTACCTCATCGTTGAAGAGAAAGCTGTGTTGGTAGATTCTGGCCTGCCGAGGCAAGCGGACAAGATCTTGGGCAGCCTGAGGGCTACGGGAAGGAAGCCGGAGGACCTGGGGCACATACTGGTCACTCACCACCACGTGGACCACGCTGGCAGTCTGGCCGCGCTGGCCGAAGCCACGGGGGCGCAGATATACGTGCACCCGCTGGACGCGCCCATCGTCCGTGGGGAGCGCGACATACCTGGGCCCAACCCCGGGAGCAAGGCTGGGAAGGTGCTGGGTCCCCTCGTCATGCGCCTCACCCCGCGGCGTCTGCCGGCCCTCAAAGTCGACCACGAGGTCTCCGACGGCGAGGAGCTGCCCCTGGCCGGGGGCGTAACGGTGATCCACACGCCGGGCCACACGGCGGGCCACACC
>DAOUAG010000072.1:0-17062 GCA_034433815.1 Dehalococcoidia bacterium
CCTTGAAGAAGCCGAAGACGGCCCCGGCCAGATGGTCCCACCATCCTAGCATCAAAAGCGCTGCCCCCGTTTTCAGCACGTAGGCCGATACCTGGCCGAAGAGGTAAACCGAGCCGAAGAGCACCAAAAAGGCGATGGCCTGGGCGGCGTCTTCATCGTTCAAGAACACCAACACGTCCTTGGCCAGATCGTCGTAAAGAACGCCGGCGATAACTACCCCCAGCAGTACGGCCACTAACGTGATGACTTCCCGGATGAGGCCAGCCGAGTATGCCGCGATCACGAAGCCGAGGATGACGAAGATGATGACGAAGTCCAGCCAGTTCACGGCGTCCCTTCTTCGGCGGCGGCACCCCGGGCCGGCAGTATTCGCCAACGGGCGACCGCTGCTCGCTCTATCCAGATGATCGCGGCCAAGAACAGAGCGCCGAAGTAGTAGCCGCCCAGCACGTCGCTCGGCCAGTGGTCGCCCACGTATACCCTCTCCAACCCAGTGGCCACGATCACCCAAAGGCAGAGCGCCTGGATGGCGACGCGAAGGCGGCCCGCTGGAGCGTAGACGGAGGCCAAGAAGAAGATGAAACCGTAGAGGGCGATGGCCCCTTCGGCATGACCGCTGGGAAACGAGAAAGAGGAGGGCTGGTTCGCAGATACCTCGATCAGGCTGCCGCTGGGCCTGGGCCGCTCCACGAGCTCCTTCACCACGGCGTTGGCCAACCTGCCTAACATCGTGGCCAGTACCAACAGCCCTTGCCACTTCCCGATATATACCGCCGCCGCCAGCGCCGCGGCCAGCCAGAAGGCGGGAAGCAACGGCAGGTCGCCCACCGCCTCCGTCCAGCGCAGCGCATGGTAGAAGGCTCGCGAGTCCACGTCTTGCAGGCGGTGAGCCAGCCAGAGGTCGGCCGGAAACGTATCGTGGGCGGCAGCGAAGGCTGCCATCACAACGAAGCCGGCCGTGGCGACGGCGAAGAGCACGGCGGGTACGCCGGGGTGAAGGCGCATCTCTGGGTCATTATGGCCATCGCGTACGTCCCTGGGCAAATGTTTGGCCTCCCTGGCGAACCCTCGTTTACGCCGTAAGCGGCCCGGTGCTAGCATGGGTTCACCTGTACTATCGCGAAGGGAGGGCAAGATCGACGAGTCCAAGCTGAAGGATCTGCTGGAAGGCCTTCGCCAGGGGCGCCTCTCGACGGAGGAGGCGCTGGCTCGTCTGCGGGGGCTGCCCTTCGAGGACCTGGGCTTTGCTTCCATCGACCACCACAGGTCGTTGCGGAAGGGGTTCCCCGAGGTGGTCTTGGCTGAAGGCAAGACGCCGGAGCAGGTGGCAGCCATCGCCGAGAGGCTGGCCGCTAATAGCGATCGCCTACTCGTAACCAGAGCTGGCCCAGACACCTTTCGTCAGGTGAAGCAACGCCTGCCCGACGCCGTGTACCATGCCACCGCCCAGGCCATAACCCTGGAACGGAAGCCTGGGGCCAGACGCCCGGGCGTCGTCGTCTGCTGTGCCGGGACATCGGACCTCCCGGTGGCGGAGGAGGCCGCCGTGACGGCCGAGATCATGGGCAGCGCAGTAGAGCGCCTGAGCGATGTCGGCGTGGCGGGCATCCACCGTCTGTTGGACCGGATGGAGGCCCTGCGTTCCGCGAATGTCATCGTGGCCGTGGCCGGTATGGAGGGCGCGCTGCCCAGCGTGGTGGCCGGTCTGGTCGCCGCGCCGGTGATCGCCGTCCCTACCTCGGTTGGCTACGGCGCTAGTTTCGGGGGCCTGGCGCCTCTTCTGGCCATGCTCAACTCCTGCGCCGCCGGGGTGGCCGTGGTCAACATCGACAACGGCTTCGGGGCAGGCTATCTGGCGGCCGTCATCAACCGGCAGGTCTGGGAAGGGAGGACGGAGTGAGGGTCGTTCTACTGGCCTGCCTTTTCGCCGTCGCCCTGGCCGCCTGCGGCGGTTCTGGCGGCACCCCGGTGCGGCAGGCGCTGCCCCTTATGGTTCTGCAAAAGGAGGACGTGCCGGCGGGCATGCAGCCCCTGGCCAGCTCCTTCTCGACCAACGAGGAGGCCGCTAGTGGCCTCGGCGCGGGCCCTACCAAGGAGCAACTCGACAAGTGGGGCCGTATCCTTGGCTACAAGGAGGACTACCAGCTCACAGAACCGTCCCAGGAGTCTGCTATCGTCCACATCGTGACCTCCGTAAGCCTCTACAAGGACGCGGACGGCGCCAAGGCATCCTTCGAGGATCGGGTGCAGGCCGCCCGCGCCGCCAACTGGGCGGACACCTACTCCAATCTGTTGAACCTCTCCCAGCGAGAGATCACCAGGGACTTGGGAGTGGACGGGCTCTTCTGGCTACGCTTCACGGGGTTCCAGGAGACCCACCCCGGCGAGTTCACCCTATTAGCAGACGACTGGGTGGTCTTTCGCTGGGATCGCGCCTGGGGCTTCCTGGAGATCACTTCCACCGGTGCCGCGGGCGTCGAGGACCGCGAATTCTTGCTGGGGGCAGTCGAGGCCCTCGTCCGCAAGCAGATCGCCAACACTAGGGCCACTCTCGAGGGCGGCATCTCCGACTGAGCCCGATGGCCCGCATAGCCTACCTGGACTGCTTCTCCGGCGTCAGCGGGGATATGATCCTGGGCGCCATGCTGGACGCCGGCCTGGACCCGGCGGCCCTGCGCGCCGAACTAGCCAAACTTCCCCTCTCCGGCTACTCACTGGAAGTCCGCAAGGTCAGGCGGGCCGGGCTCGCCGCGACCCAAGCCTTCGTTTCCGTGAGCGCCGAGCAACCCGCCCGCACCATCGCCGATATCCTCGCTCTGATCGACGCCTCTTCGCTGCCCGATGCAGACAAGGAGCGCGGCGCCGCCGTCTTCCGGCGCCTGGCCGAGGCGGAGGCCGCCGTCCACGGGGAGCCCGCCAACCAGGTGCACCTGCACGAGGTGGGGGCCGTGGACGCCCTGGTGGACGTCATGGGCGCGGTGGCCGGGCTGCGTCTGCTCGATATAGGCGCCCTCTACGCCTCTCCCCTGCCGCTGTCCAGCGGCGAGGCGGCGAGCCATCACGGAGCGATCCCCCTTCCGGCTCCGGCGACCCTGGAGCTCCTGGCGCGGGCCCGGGCCCCGGTGCGACCGGCAGCGAACGCTGAAGAGCTGGTCACGCCCACCGGCGCCGCAATAGTGACCACCCTGGCCACTTTCGGGCAGCCCGAAATGACGCTGGAGCAGGTAGGGTACGGAGCCGGCTCGCGGGATCCAGCGGGCCGGCCCAACGTCCTCCGCCTCTGGTTGGGCCGGGCGGAACAGCCGGTCGGGACGCAGACGGCCGTGCTCCTGGAGACCAACATAGATGACATGACGGGAGAGGCCCTGGCCTATGCCGTGGAGCGCCTTCTAGCGGCGGGAGCCCTGGATGCCTGGCTCACGCCCGTGCAGATGAAAAAGGGACGGCCGGGGGTCATCATCTCCGCCATCTGCCGAGAGGAGCAGGAAGCGGCTTTGGCCCACGTGCTCCTCCGGGAGACATCCACCCTGGGCGTCCGTGTTCGCCGCCTGCACCGCTGGGAGGCGGCGCGCGAGGTGATAGAGTTCGTCTCCAGCCTCGGCCCGGCGGCAGTGAAGGTGAAGCGCCTGCCTGGGGAAGAGCCACTGGTTGTACCAGAGTATGAGGCCTGCGCTCGCCTGGCCAGGGAGCGGGGCATGCAGCTTACAGAGGTGTATCGGATCCTACAGGCCGAAGGTGCGGCACGCCTGGCGGACCGGGGAGGCTAACCGCCAGGCGCAACTGCCGGACGAGCCGCCGGGCGGGGGTTGCACCCAACGGCGCCATCGTCCGGGCGGGAGGGGGTGGGAGATAGCGTTTATTTCAGAAGGTGGCTCTGCTCCTGTTCTTGCCCGATGTCTCACACTGTGAGGCGGGGCAGTATCTTCTATCACCCTGGCTAATTTGTCAACCCCGTTGTGCCACTTTCCTTGGCTGCACGGCCCCAGAAGCGCCCGGCCCGCTATGCCGTCGCCAAACCGCGCGTCGGCGGTACCACGAACTCGTCGTCGCACATCACGTACCCAAAATCCGCCGCCAGGCGCTCGATGGCGTCCTGCACGCGAGGATCCTTGAGGGCGTCCTCGGCATCGATGCAGGAGCAACAGTCCGCCGTCAGGACCAGGAGCTCGGGGTCGGCGTAGGCGGTGCAGGAGCGCACCCCGGGCACCGCTTGGGCTATAGCGGCTGCGTCCCGAGCGACTTCCAGCGCGCGGTGCGCCTCTTCGGAGGATAGGCTCCGGTGGGTCGAGAACCTCAGGATGCGTAACATACTCCCGTCCCTTTGGGCTGCAGGAAACGACGTTATCAATCAGGATACAATACATTGTCTATCATCCGCCCAGCTTGTCAAGGGGTTCTCAAGGTTTTTTTCTGAAAGTAGGAGCGTCCGTACGAGGCGAACGTCCACCGGCCTAAGCGCATCTTCACGGCCCACAAGCGGTCTTCACCAGAGGTAAGGCCTTGTGCTAGTCTTGCCCAAGGTAGGTCATGGCCAGTCAACAGCTTCAGTTCGGCATCAACCTCTTTCCCCATCAGTGGGAAGAGGTCACCCGCATGGAAGAGCTGGGCTACGATTCCGTCTGGACCAGCGAACACATCTTCTTCTACTTCCCCACCTTCGACGCCCTGACATCTCTCGCCGCCATGGCCGCCCGCACTACGCGGGTGCGCCTCGGCACCGCCGTTCTGCTCTTGCCGCTTCGGCCGGCAGCGCTAGCGGCCAAGGAGGTGGCCTCGGTAGACATCATCTCTGGCGGCCGGGTGATCCTGGGCGTGGGAGTCGGCGGCGAGTATCCTAAGGAGTTCGAGGCCGTAGGTGTTCCGGTGAAGGAGAGGGGCCGCCGGGCCGATGAAGCGATCCAGGTGATGCGGCTTCTCTACACGCAAGAGAACGTCACCTTTCACGGCCGGTACACGACTCTCGACGGCGTCAGCCTTCAGCCCAAGCCCAAGCAGCCTGGCGGGCCGCCCATCTGGATCGCCGGGCGCTCCGAGGCGGCAATGCGCCGCGCCGGCCGTCTGGGCGACGGCTACATCCCCTATCTCTTCTCCCCGGAACGCCTGCGCGACGGGGTCGCCAAGGTGCGGGAGTACGCGGAACGGGCCGGGCGGGACCCCGGCGCCATCACCATCGGCCTCTACCAGTTCATCTGTCTCGCCGATACCTACGACGAGGCCAAACGCATCGCCGCTGCCGACCTCTCCATGCGCTATAACCAGCCCTTCGACAAGATCGTCGACCGGTACGTCGTGATGGGGAACGCCGATGATTGCGCGCGGCGCCTGGCGGACTTCGCCGAGGCAGGGGCCACACACTTCATCCTGGTGCCCATCGGCCCGCGCCCGGGCGACTTCTTGGCCCACGCGGAGCTGTACGTGCGGGACGTGGTCCCCAGCCTGCGTTCCGGGTAGGCGAAAAGATTTGCGGGGACGCCCCGCGGTCGTAAGAGCGCCCCCGCAATCCCGCGTGGAGGGGGTATGCCGTACTATTGTGTGCGCACCGGCCTGCGCGCCCGGCGCCGCATGTCCTCTGCCGCCAGGCTGTGCCGGTGGGGCGGCCAGACATGCCCATTCGCCGCTTGCCGGCCCATCTCCCGCAGCACCGTGACGTACAGGCTTGCCAGCGCCTGTAGCTCCCTGGCCAGTGGCGGGTTAGAACCCTTTCTCATCGCCGCCTCCCCCTTTGGTAGTGGAAGGCCGCACCCCGTGACACATCCTACGCCTTCCCCATAAGGCGTCAATCCCCCCTCGAATATCAGGGGCGCGAAAAATTATCCTGCTTATCGAAACGTCTAAAGGGCTGCGCTATAATGCCTCTATCATGTACAAACTGATCGCCCTCGACCTCGATGGCACCCTCCTGGATGCTAGCCTCCAACTGCCCCAGGCCAACGCCGAGGCCCTGCAACTGGCCATGGACCGCGGGATACGGGTCGTCATCGCCACCTCCCGCTGGTACGGCCTCGCCCTGCGCACAGCACATCGCCTGGGGATCGATACGCCGATCATTTGCAGCAACGGCGCCCTGGTCCGTACGCCCGCCGGACACGAACTCCTGCAACTCCCCCTGGATGACTCCATCGCCCGCGAGGTCACCATTCTAGGCGATGACAACGGCTGGGAGATGTTCACCACCATCGGCGACGCTACCTATATGCAGCCGCGCCCCAACGTGATCCCGGAGAAGCTGCCTGCGGGCCTGAGAGTGGCCGGACGCCAGTCGGAGCATATCGGCGAGGCCCCTGTCGTCTGCGTCCTCGTCTTCGGCGCAGCCGCCGTGGCGGAGCTGGAGACGCGATATGCTGGCCGCAACGATCCCCGCGGCCGGTTCTCCTTCAACCGACCCGATGGCCTCCCGCCCTATGTCGTTCTCACCCATCCGGAGGCCGATAAGGCACGGGCGTTGGAAGTGGTCTGCCGCCACCTGGGAATCGCCCCGGACGAGACGGTAGCCATGGGGGATTCAGAATCTGATCTGGAGATGCTGCGCTTCGCCGGGCTTGGCATCGCCATGCGCAACGCCCCGGACGTCGTCAAGCGCGCCGCCCTCCATATAGCCCCTGCCAACACCGACCACGGTGTCGCCTGGGCCGTCCGGCGCTTCCTCCTATAGGCCTCCCGGACGCTTCAGCGGAAGGGCTCGGTGAGCCAGCCCCAGATGGCCTTCACGGCGTCGATGGAGGTGAAGCTGTCCAGCCAGCGCGCGTAGTGTAGCGCGTACTCCTGAAACTCCTTGGCCGCGGTCAGCCCAGCCAGGGCAAGCGCCACCTCCTTGCGCGAATATCGGAACTTGAGCCCGAAACGCTCTATCGCGGCTGCGAAAAGGAACCAGAACTCGAAGACGTTGGGGAACAGGAGAAGCAGATCCCGCTCCCCGGTCGCTTCGAACACCGCGAAGCCCACCAGCCTATAGACGTACAGAAGGGCCGCGGTCCGCCCCGGGGTGCCGGGCCAGCGCCGGAGCGCCGTTGCAAGGAAGGTCGCCAGGTACGCTTGATCGAGCCATTTGTCGAAGGCCTGGTAGTTGCGCACGCCGCCCAGGTGCAGCGAGTCCATGAGAAAGAGGTCGCTCAAGTCCGCGAGAAGTGCGATGATCCCCCCGGCCAGCGGCCAGCGTAGAACGGGCAGCGATCCCAGTAGCCTGACCGCTGCGATGATCCACATCTCGGTGGTCATGCCCGTATCCTAGCAGGGGGAGTTTGCAGATGCGTTCGGCACGGCCGCTCATGCTGAGGCTCTGGAAGCATGAGCGGAACGCTCCGCTCGTCCCCGGACGGTGCTCAGGATGAGCGGGAAAGGTGCCTCCCGGCAAGGGCGCTGAGCAGCGCCCCTTGACGCCCAGCGTCCATTACGGTTACTGTGCGGTCGAGTCAGGCGCGGGGAAGGAGAACCGGTTGGCCGTCGCTAAGATCGGCGACGCTAATATCGAGTACTACGTCGAGGGATCTGGGCCTCCGCTGCTAATGATTATGGGCTTCGCCGGCATGGCGACGGCCTGGGGCGAGCCTTTCTTGTCCCTTCTCCGCCAGGCCTTCACCACCGTCCGCTTCTCCAACCGCGGCACGGGCCTCAGCGAGATGCCACCCGGGCCGCCGCTCACTATGCAGGTCATGGCCAGCGACGCGGCGGGGCTCCTGGACCACCTGGGCATCCCCAAGGCCCATGTGCTGGGGATATCGATGGGCGGCATGATCGCCCAGGAGCTGGCGCTGACCGCGCCGGAACGCGTGCACGGTTTGGTCTTAGGCTGCACCAATTGTGGCCCCCTGCATAGCGTGCCCGCGGAGGCCGAGGTCTTGAGCAAGATGGGTCAACTGGCCGCCCTCATAGAACGGCCCGTCATCGAGCAGGTGCAGGAGTTCTGGAAGCTAGCCGTCACGCCGCACTTCATCGAGACTGGCGCCGAGTTCCTGGCTTCCATCGCCAGCGAGGGGCTGAAGACGCCGCCCACCCTGGCAGCCCTGGCCCAGCAGTTCGCCGCCATCCAGTCCTTCGACTCTTACGATCGTCTGGCCAACATCAGGGTGCCCACCCTTATCATCCACGGCGACCAAGACCTATTGGTCCCGATGGCCAACGCCAACATACTGGGGGAGCGCATCCCGGGGGCACGCATGCATATCGTCAAAGGGGTGGGGCACATGTTCTTCTGGGAGAAGCCGGAGGAGAGCGCCGCCGCCATCACTACCTTCCTGGCAAACCTGAACCAACAAGGTGGCTGATGGCCGGCGGCAGTTGGTAGGGTGCAGCGATGAGGTTTCACGGCAAGGTAGCCATCGTAACCGGGGCGGCCTCCGGCATCGGCCGGGCCACAGCCCTCGCCTTCGCCCGCGAGGGCGCCCGCGTGGCCTGTGCCGACATCAACGCCGAGGGCGCCGAGGACACCGCCCGGGCCATCGGGGCGGAGGGCGGCCAAGCGATAGCCATCCGCGCGGACGTGGCTTCAGAGGCGGACGTGCGGGCGATGGTGTCGGAGACGGTGCGGCGCTGGGACGCCCTGGACATCTTGTTCAACAACGCCGGCGTTGGCCTCGGCGCGCCGGTCACCAGCATGACACTGGCCCAGTGGCAGCGGGTTCTGGACGTCAACCTGACGGGGGTCTTCTTGGGCTGCAAGTACGCCATACCGGAGATGCTGAGGCGTGGCGGCGGCGTCATAGTCAACACCGCCTCGGACGCTGGCCTGCGCGGTTCCCCATATCTTTCGGCCTACTGCGCGTCCAAGGCCGGCGTCGTGCTACTCACGAAATCGTTGGCCGTGGAGTGGGCGGCCCAGGGCATCCGCATCAACTGCGTCTGCCCCGGCCTGGTGCGCACGCCCATCGTGGAGCCATATCTTAGGCAGATGCAGGAGCTGACGGGGGCGGCGCCCAGCGAGACGTGGGAGAGGCTCGCTCGCAGCCACCCCATCGGGCGGGTGGGTGAGCCCGAAGACATCGCCCGGGCCGTCCTATTTCTGGCCTCGGAGGAGGCCGCCTTCATCACCGGGGTGGCCCTGCCCGTGGACGGCGGCATGGAGGCCGGTCCGCCGCCACGGCCTTAAAGTCTGCCAAGGAGGTTCGAGATGCCGATGCGCTTCAAGGATAAGGTAGTGATCATCACCGGGGCGGCTTCTGGCATCGGTCATGCCACGGCCGTGGCCTTCGGCAAGAAAGGCGCCAAGGTCCTTTGCGCCGACATCAACGGTGAGGGCGCCGAGGCGACAGCGAAGCAGATCTGCCGGCGCAAAGGGACGGCGGCGGCCATCACCGTGAACGTGGCTCAAGAGGAGGACGTCAAGGCGATGGTGGCTGCGGCCGTCGAGCGTTGGGGCCGGGTGGACGTCCTCTTCAACAACGCTGGCATCGAGTTTGGCATCCCGGCCACCGAGACGCCAGCCAGCCAGTGGGACCGGCTGATGGCCATAAACCTGCGGGGGGCCTTCCTGGGCGCCAAGTACGCCATACCCGAGATGGTGAAGGGCGGCGGCGGCGCCATCGTCAACTGCTCCTCCGGGGCCGGGCTGACGGGCATCCCCTGGCTCACCGCCTACTGCGCCGCCAGCGGGGGCATCGTCCTCCTCACCAAAGCGCTGGCCCTAGAGTGGGCGCGTAAGAACATCCGCGTTAACTGTGTGTGCCCGGGGGTGATTCGCACCCCGATGATCCGCCGCGGCATCATTCAGGGCATGGCAGCCCTGGGCCGCGGGTCAGAAGAGGAGCTTTGGCGTCAACTGGGAGAAGGTCACCCCATGGGCAGGGTGGGCAGGCCGGACGAGGTGGCCAGAGCCGTCATGTTCCTGGCCTCGGACGACGCCTCCTTCATCACCGGCGTGGCCCTGCCCGTCGATGGCGGTTGGGCGGCCGGCGTCCGCCCAATCCTCGTGCCGCCCGAGCACTGAGGCGCGACGGCGCCGGGAAGGGCGTCACTCCGCTCAGGCCGAGGCTCTCGACGGCCCGGTACTGACCCGCTCACGCTGAGCCCCGGGGAAGCATGGGCGGAGCCGGGCCGAACCTCCGCTCGCCCTTCGGCGCCTCAGGGCGCGCGGGAAGGGACGTTGTGCCCGCTCATGCTGAGCGAGATCGAAGGTCGCCTCTGAGCTGGGTAATCGAGGGCGCGAAAAGCGTTATGGGGGGTGTTGACAAGCACGGCCGGACGTGTTACAAACTGACTAGTCGGTATGTTCGACGTAGATCCGGTCGGCCTGGCCGGCCGTATATAGAGGTGCGAGACCAAAAGGACGCTTCCCGAAGCTGACAATTAGATGCCAGAGACCTCCCACTCTGGCCACGATTTCCATCGCCCCAGACCCCCTTTGGGCGAAGCGGCGGGCCGGCCCCCCCTCCCGGCCCGTCGCCCCTTTTTTGCCAAAAGACAGATCCCCGTTCTGCTGAATCTCCCGGTAGATTAACATAAGAGCGCTCCCCTCTCGGCCCCAAGTGGCTATAATAGGGCCGTTCCCAGGGATGCTTTAGGTCAAATGCCTAGACGGATGATCAGTAAGCCACCCGCTCGCTGCAGGCGGCCGCGCGCGCTGGATCCCAGAGACTAGCTCTGACATCATGTTCACCCATCTGCACCTCCATACCGAGTACTCCCTCCTGGACGGGCTCTCCCGTATCCCAGCCCTCATGGACCGCGCTCAGGAGCTGGGCCAAGAGGCCATCGGCCTGACCGATCACGGCGTCCTCTACGGGGCCATCCAGTTCTACAAGGAGGCCAAGGCCAGGGGCATCAAACCCATCATCGGCGTCGAAGCCTACATCGCCCAGGGTTCCAGACACTCAAGGGATCCGGCAGGCAAGCAGCCCTACCACCTCACCCTCCTGGCCAAGAACGAAACGGGCTACCGAAACCTCTTGGCCCTGGTTACCAAGGCGCACCTGGAGGGCTACTACTACAAGCCCCGCATGGACAAGGAGCTCCTAGAGGCCCACCACGAGGGCATCGTTGCTCTTTCCGGCTGTGCCACCAGTGAGGTGTCCCGCTTCCTTTTGGACGGCCGCTTTGAAGAGGCCGTGGAGGCCGCCCGGTACTACAAGGAGGTATTCGGCGACTTCTACATCGAACTACAGGAGCACGGCATCCAGGAACACGAAAGGCTCACCAAGGGCCTCGTGCGCCTGGCCGAGGAGACGGGCTTTCCCCTGGTGGCCACCAACGACGTCCACTACATCCGCCGCGAGGATGCGCCATTCCAGGACATCCTTCTCTGCATCGGCACCAACTCGACCGTAAACGACGACAAACGCCTGCGCATGGCGGGCGAGTTCGGCTGCTATTACCTCAAGTCCGAAGAGGAGATGCGGGCCCTATTCCCCGGCCAGCCGGAAGCCATCGACAACTCCTGGCGGATAGCCGAGATGTGCGATCTGGACCTGGAGTTCGGTACGGTGCGCTTGCCCAAGGCGGACGTGCCGCCCGGCACGACAGCCGATGAGCACCTGGCGAACCTCTGCCGGCAGGGGCTGGCGCGGCGCTACCCGGGCCAGCCCGAGGCCGCCCTCCGCCGCCTGGAATATGAGCTGGAAGTCGTGCGGCAGACGGGCTTCGCCGATTACATGCTGGTGGTCTACGACTTCGCCCAGTATGCCCGCCAAAAGGGCATCCTCATGGCGGTGCGTGGCTCCGCTGCGGCCTCCATCATCCTCTACTGTCTGGGCGTGACCGATATCGACCCCCTGGAACACAGGCTGGTCTTCGAACGCTTCCTCAACGTCGAACGTCGCGAGATGCCCGACGTCGACCTGGACTTCGCCGAGGACCGCCGGGACGAGATGATCCGTTACGCTGCCGAGAAGTACGGCCACGATCGGGTAGCCCAGATCATCACCTTCGGTACCCTGGGGGCCAAGGCCTCCATCCGGGACGTGGGCCGCGCGCTGGGCATGACGTACGCTGACGTAGACCGGGTGGCCCGGCTCGTGCCTGCCATGCCGGCGTCCTTCGGCGTCATGACCATCGAGAAGGCGTTCCAGGAGGGCCCAGAGTTCAAGCAGCTCTACGAGGCCGACCCGGCCATCGCCAAGCTCATCGATACGGCGAAGGAGCTAGAGGGCGTGGCCCGCCACGCCAGCACCCACGCCGCCGGCGTGGTCATCGCTCCCGAACCCTTGATCAACATCGTCCCGCTCCAGCGCCCGTCATCGGGCGAGGCCAGCGGGCTGCCCACGACCCAGTTTGCCATGGGGGACGTGGCTTCCCTCGGCCTTCTGAAAATGGATTTCCTGGGCCTCACCAACCTCACCATCCTGGGCACCGCCCGCGACGTCATACGCGACGTCCGGGGACTGGACATCGATCTCGCGCACCTGCCCGATGGTGACGCCAAGACCTACGAGATGCTGGCCCGTGGCGAGACCTTCGGCGTCTTCCAACTGGAGTCCGCCGGCATGACCCGCTACGTTCAGGAGCTGCGGCCGGAGTCCATCAAGGACCTGGCGGCGATGGTGGCTCTGTATCGGCCGGGGCCCATGCAGCACATCCCCACCTACATCCGGGCCAAGCATGGCCTGGAGGAGATCCGCTATCCCCACCCTGACCTGGCCGAAATCCTGGACGAGACCTACGGAGTCATCGTCTATCAGGACCAGGTGCTCCTCATCGCCCAGAAGTTCGCGGGCTACTCTCTGGGCCAGGCAGACGTCATGCGCAAGGCCATGGGCAAGAAGATTCGCTCCATCATGAAGGCCGAGGAGGAGCGATTCATCGAAGGCGCTGTCGCCAAGGGGTACTCCAAGGCCCTAGCCCAAGAGATTTACAATCTCATCGAGCCTTTTGCCGGGTACGCCTTCAACAAGGCCCACGCCGTCTCCTATGGCACCATCGCCTATCAGACCGCCTACCTCAAGGCCAACTTCCCCGAAGAGTACATGCTGGCCGTCATGATGCACGCCGGAACCCAGCAGCGGGTGGCGGAGGCCTACGCGGAGTGCGTGCGGCTGGGCATCCCGGTGCTGCCGCCAGACGTGAACCGCAGCGGGGTTAACTTCACCCTGGAGACCCTTGCCGGAGGCGAACGGGGCATCCGCTTCGGCCTGGCCTCCATCAAGAACGTCGGCACGGGCGTGGCCGAGGCCATCGTACAGGAGCGAGAGGCGCGCGGTTCTTTCGCTCGCCTCGAGGAGTTTTTTGAACGGGTGGAGAGCCGTCATCTGAACAGGCGGGTGGCCGAATCGTTGATCAAGGCCGGCGCGCTGGACGATGTGCCCAGCAGCGATGGCCGGCCACTGAGCCGGGCTGCCCTCCTGGCCAACATTGACCGCCTGATGGCCTACGGGCAGCGGGTGCAGAAGCAGCGGGAGTCGGGCCAGGCCTCTCTCTTCGATCTCATGGGTCCGGGGCAACCGCCCGTTCAGGGCCCGCAGCTCGATTCGGCGCCAGAGCCATCGCAGCAGCATAAGCTGGCCTGGGAGAAGGAGCTTTTGGGCGTCTATCTATCGGAGCATCCGTTCGCCCGGGCCGCGCGCGACCTTCGCGGCTATCTGAGCTGCGGCCTGGTGGAGGTAACTGCGGACCGCGCCGGAGAGACCCTCGTCGTGGGGGGCGTAGTCACCAGCGTCAGGAACCTGGCTACGCGCGATGGCCGCTCCTTCCTCGCTGCCGAGATCGAAGACCTTACCGGGTCTCTGGAGGTAACCGTCTGGCCCGAGCAGTACGAAGAGAGCCGCGACCTTTGGCAGCCTGGCGCCGTGGTCATCGCCGCCGTCCGGGTGCGTGCAAAGGACGATCGCATCCAGGTCTCCGTGCAGAAAGCCGTCGGTTATCAGGAAGGGGGTTTTGATCCGTCCGTCCTGCCCATGGCCAACGGCAGTAACGGCAACGGAAGCCTCCGCAACGGAGGAGGGGGACCGCCCAGCTTGCAGGGGAGAGCCCCGTCTCCCCGGGGCTCGGTCCGCCCCCTGCGCATACTGTTGGAGGAGACAGACGACCCGGACGGCGATCACGAGCGGCTCCAGGCCCTCCTGGAGGCGCTACGGGAGTACGCCGGAGATGGTCAGGCGTTCCTGGCCATCCGCCAGCGGGATGGGGTTGAGGTGGAGATGGAGCTGCCGCCGGTGCGCTACTGCCCGGAGCTGGCACAGCGCCTGGGCGATATCGTCGGTCCGTGGGGGGCTGTGGCGACGTAGAGGGCTTGCGCCCTTGCCTTACGCCTGGCGCATCCGGTACCTTAGCTGAAGCACAAACAAACGATTGTTTCACTCCTCGGAGGATCGTCTTGGGTGCGGCACGGTTCGATGTGATCGTCGTGGGAGCCGGCTTCGGCGGCTGCGCCTGCGCAGCGCTTCTGGCCAAAGAGGGGCTCCGTGTGCTCCTTCTGGACAAGAACTCGACGCCCGGCGGTAAGGCCCTCACGGTTTCCAAGCGCGGGTATGCCCACGAGCTGTGGCCCGTTATCAGTGCCCCAGCCGCCGGCAACCTCTATGAGGCCGTCCTCCGGGAGTGCGGCCTCCTCGATCGCGTGGAGCTCGTGCACTCCGAGCGCCAAGGCAGCGTGTACATCTCGCCCAGCGGCGAACTGCGGCGGCTACCATACGCCAAGGTCCCCGATCCGAACAAGATCTTCGACGTCCTTGGCGTCCGGGATGACGAGCGGCCGGAGGCCATGCGCGTGCTATCCGATATCGCCCTTATGACGCCGGATCGGATCGCGGCGCTGGACGACGTGAGTTTCCAAGACTGGCTGAACCAGTACCGGGTGCCCCAGGGTCTGCGGACGTTCCTTGCTGCCATCAATAACGGCGTCTTCATGGTGCCCGACGACGTCTTGGCTGCCTCCGAGGCCGTCCGCACGGTGCAGGAGATATTCCTCCGTGGCGGCGGTCTCTACGCCAAGGGGGGCATCGGCGCTGTGGCGCGCGCCCTAGCCAGCTCTGTGCAGGAGCGCGGCGGCACCGTCCTTTACCGCACGAGAGTCCACCGCATCATTGTCACCGACGGTCGTGTAGCCGGGGTAGAGACGGACAAGGGCTCCTTTGCCGCGCCGATCGTGGTCAGCAACGCTGGGATCCAGCCCACCGTCCTCAAGCTCGTTGGCAGACAACACTTCGATCCTGATTACGTCTCCTATGTCGAAGGTCTGAAACCTTCCTTGGGGATGATGGGCATACGTTACTTCCTGGACGACATCGTCGTGGACGAACCCTACGGCATGATCTTCTCTGACGAAGGGTACTGGACGCTCGAACGCTGGCGCCGGGTGCAAGAGGGAGAGGAGCCGCGAGAGATCATCGTATGGTACAAGGTGCCTGCGCTTTTCGACCCCTCGCTAGCGCCCGAGGGCAAGGAATGCGTCCTTACGGGCGCCTGGTGTCCCGCCGATCCGGAGACTGACCAGGCGGAAAAGGAGCGTTGGTGGCGCAAGATCGACGAGATGATGCAGAGGGTCTTCCCAGACCTGCCAAAACATGTCGAGCGTAAGGAGTACTACTCGACGCGGCATGTCTCCAACCTGGCGCGGGATTCTGTCCTGCCCGGCTATGGGGGTGAATGTATCGGCCTGGGACAGGTTGTTGGCCAGTGTGGCAGATTCAAGCCGCCGGCGGAGTCGCCTTTGCCAGGCCTCTTCTTTGTAGGCACCGATGCGGGCGGCTATGGTTGCGGCGCTCACCATGCTGTCAACTCCGGCATGAACGTGGCCCGGCTCGTTCTGCAGCGGCGCGCCGGGGCCGCCCAATCGTAGATCGCCTTAGCGCGGCAGCTTTCGCGCCCCCTCGGCGCGCAGTAGGCGTTCCTTTAGCGCCAGGCCGCCGCCATACCCGCGCAGCGATCCGTCGCTGCCGATGACCCGGTGGCAGGGGACGATCAGGGGCAGCGGGTTGGTGGCCATCACTCGCCCCACGGCGCGGGCGGCGCCGGGCCGCCCCACACTCCGGGCCAGCCATCCGTAGCTGCGCGTCTCCCCAACTGGTATGCGCATCGCCGCCTCTAGCACTACCCGGCGGAACGGTGTCGCTCCATTCCAGTCGATGGCCAGGCCCTGCGCCGAACCACTCCCCGCGACCAGGTCGCGGATGAGCTGGGGCAGATCGCCTGCCTCCGCCGGCGACGCCGGTTCCGTGGCGCCCATCTCGGCCACTTCACGCAGGACCGCGTCCCGGTCGGCGCGGGGCAGCGTCGTGCCCCTGATCCCTGCCTTCGATAGGGCAACCCCCACGTATCCTGCCGCCGTCTCGCACACGAAGAACTTCAGTGCCTCCATCGCTGCGCTCCCTTCTTAGGCGCTATTGTAACGCAGCTGCGCTGGTTGGCCGCTGCACGGGGAAGCGGCTAACATGAAGGCGTGCGCATCATCCTGATGGCGGCTTGTCTCGCCGTGGCAGCAACCGCCTGCGGCGGCTCCCCGGAAGCGTCCGCACCACCTGCAACCACGGCTATCGCCATCGTCCGCACCGTGGCCCCAACGCCGGCGCCAACGCCGGAGCCGACGCCTGACCCCACGCCTTCCCCGACGCCGGTGCCCACGGCCATCGACCTCAGCGGCAGCGCGGCCAGACAGGGCGGGTTTCTCCTGGTCCGCCTGCTGGGTCCGCCGCCGGAGCTCCTCGGCGCGGAGGTGCGCTTCAACGGCGGCTCCTACCCCATGCTCTCGGCTGGGGATCACTGGTACCGGTTTATCGGCCTACCCACCTGGATCGAGCCTGGGGACTATCCCGTGGAAGCGGTGGCCGCGGGTAACACCCTCGCCGCCGCTACGGCCAGCATCTCTCCCGGCGGATTCCAGTACGAAAACGTTGAGCTCCCGCCCTCCAGCATCGGCCTACTGTCGGACCAGGCTGCTGTCGATGCCGAACGGGCCACCCTGGAGCAGGTGTACGCCGGGTTCACCAGCGAGCGGCTCTGGTCGGGGCCGTGGAGGCTCCCGGCCGACGGATTCATCACCAACGCCTTCGGTCTCATGCGCTCCATCAACGGAGGTCCGTACTCTCCCCACACGGGCACCGATATAGCCAACGATAAGGGCACCCCCGTTTACGCTTCGGCCGCCGGCCGCGTCGCCCTGGCCAGGCCGTTGTACCTTTACGGGAACGCCGTCGTCATCGAC
>DAOUAG010000073.1:0-1554 GCA_034433815.1 Dehalococcoidia bacterium
GGTTGTCCGTGCTGCCGGGGCCACCGCAGGCCTGGGCCGCCCCACCGATCGTGGGCGTCGGAGTCGGCTCCGGCGCGTTGCCTCCGCTGCAGCTAACAGCCGCGAGGGCGCCGAGCGCCAACAAAGGGAGGGCGATGGCCATTCGCCTACGGGTGGTGAAGGGCATGGTCTGGGCTGACCTCCTGTGTATCTATCCCGCAGCAGGACTCTAGCTCCTGGTGCAGGGCCAGCGTCTCGATCTGTAGGGTGGCGTGTTCGATACCGAATTTACGGAAGAGAAGGCTTCTCAGATCCACCAAAATGTCGTGGGGGTCTCGCTCGCCGTTGGCCTCGATGTGGGCGCTGAGGGAGACGAATCCGGAGGTCACCGTCCACACGTGCAGATCGTGCACCCCGCGGACGCCCGGCACCGCCAGCAGCCCCTCTTGAATCGCCGGTACGCTGATGCCGGGCGGCGTGGCCTCCATCAGGATCTGGGTCGAATCCCAGGCGATGCGCCCGGCGCTGAGAAGGATGAGGGCCGCTATGAAAAGGCTGATAATGGGATCGGCCGCGTATTCACCCGCTGTCAGGATGATGATTGCCGCAACGATGACGCCTGCCGACGACAGGGCATCCCCGACGACGTGCAGGAAGGCTGACCGGACGTTTAGGTTGGCACTCCGCTCTCTGGCCAAGAGGGAAGCGGAGGCGAGGTTCGCGGCCAGGCCCACGACGGCGACGCCTAGCATGGGGCCGGCATCCACGTCTGGCGGCTCGCCCAGCCGTTGTACGGCTTCCCACGAGACGTAAGAGGCGATGAAGACTAGCGCCACGCTGTTGGCTAGGGCCGCCAGGATCTCTGCCCGCTGGAAACCGTAGGTGCGGGCCTCGCTGGCCGGCCGGGATGCCAGCCAGAGGGCCGTCAGGCTGAGGCCCAACGCCCCCGCATCGGAAGCCATGTGCCCGGCGTCTGCCAGGAGCGCCAAACTCCCGGTGATGATGCCTCCAACGGCTTCGGCGGCCAGCACCGAGGTCGTGATGAGGAGGGCAAGGAGCAGGAGACGCCGGCTCCTCTGGCGGGCGGCAGCGCGTGCGGACGTCATCTCCTTGCCTTTGCCTGCTGGCGCGTCCCTCTAGCGTCGCGCGCTGGGCAGCGCCTGCAAGAGGCAGCCGTTTCTAGAGCCCCTTTTCCGCCAGCATGGCGCAAAGGTCGGCCACTCGGCAGGCGTAGCCCCACTCGTTGTCGTACCAGGCAACGGCCTTGACCAGATTGCCCTCGATGACCATGGTGCTGAGGGCGTCGAAGATGGAGCTGTGGGGGTTGCCCTTGAAGTCGGAGGACACCAGGGGCTCGTCGCAGTAGCTCAGGATTCCCCGCAGCGGCTCCAGAGCAGCTTCCCGGAAGGCTTCGTTGATGTCCTGGACGGTGGCCGGCCGCTCCAGAGTGGCTACGAAGTCGCAGACGGACACGGTGGCCACAGGCACGCGGAAGGCCATCCCGTCCAACCGGCCTTTGAGCTCGGGAATGACCAGGGTGACGGCTTTAGCGGCGCCCGTGGTGGTGGGCACGAT